>JBQCIZ010000653.1:0-9127 GCA_051953235.1 Nitrobacter sp.
ACATTCCCGTGCTGTCGGAAGAGCGCGTGCATCTTGCGACGCCGCCCTATGCCGGCAGCTTCTTCGTGATCGATCCGCTTGACGGCACCAAGGAATTCATCGCCGGCCGCGACGAGTTCACCATCAACGTCGCGCTCGTGACCGACGGCGTGCCGCACCTCGGCATCATCGGCGCACCGGCGCTCGGCACGATATGGCGCGGTCTCGTCGGCGTGGGCGCCGAGCGCGTTGCGTCGTCCGATGCAAACGTCGGCGCCGCCGAACCGATCAGAACCCGTCCATTCCCCGGCTCGCCCTGGATCGCCGCCGTCAGCCGCTCGCATGGCGACAGCCGTTCCGATGCCTTCATCGACAGCCGGCCCGGCGCGGTGCGCAAGCCGCTCGGCTCCGCGGTCAAGTTCTGCCGGATCGCCGAAGGTAACGCCGACATCTATCCCCGCCTCGCACCGACCGGCGAATGGGATGTCGCGGCAGGTCATGCCCTCGTCGTTGCAGCCGGTGGCAAGATGACCGACGGGCGCGGCGGGCCGTTGCGCTTCGGCCAGTCGCGCGAGGGATTTCTGGTGCCGGAGTTCATTGCGTGGGGCGACCCGTCGGCCGCGATTTGACGATTGGGACCCGCGATTATTGCGCCAGCGTGTCCTTCAACGTGGCCCAGCGGCGGGTCGCCTCCTGAAGATAATGGGCCGGGTTGGCGGCGAAGGCCGCGCGGCTATCCTCATGGCCAAACAGGTAGAGCCTCTGGCCGACGATCAGCCAAAGCCGCGAGGTTCCGGCGAAAGTCACGCCACGGGCGATGTCCACCGGATCGTAGCCACCGAAACGGGGGCTATAAATATCGGGATTTTCAATGAAAAATGCCCGGTTGTCGGGATTGCTGAAGCGCCAGATGGCGCCGTTCTGGGAGACCTCATAGTCGGAGTCGCCCTGCACCGGCCGGGAATCGGTGAAAAACGCCACCGGATCGAAGCCGCCGATCGCCAGCCCCGTATAGCGGTCGGTCACCACCCGTTCGGTCGTGGCGGCCCGGGCCGCGAATCCCATGCCCACGACGCCCGCCAGGACGCCAATCACGGCAATTCCGCGGCGCAAGCCGTTTCTTTCCTGCCGCTGTGCCGTCATAGTTGATACCGATAACATGCGAGTCGAGGGGACAATCGCTGCATCATACGGACTGCCTGTCAGCATCCGGTTAAAGACGCTGCGATAAATTTCGCTACCTAGGGGTGCTTCCATGACTTTCATTTCGCGCCTTGCAGCGGTCGTGCTCGCTGCAATGACGACGTTCTGGATTGTGCCGGCATCCGCCCAGTCGGCGCCGCCTCCGCGCGGCGGCGGGGCCGGTTCCTACCAGCAGGACGAACTGGTGACCGCCGGACACCGCTTCTTCGGAAACGTGTCGCGCGGTCTCGCCTCCGTCATCGAGCGCGCCGTAAGCCAATGGGGCCTCCCCAACGGCTATGTCCTCGGCGAGGAAGGTTCGGGCGCGTTCGTTGCCGGGCTGCGCTACGGCGAAGGCACGCTCTACACCAAGAACGCCGGCGACCTGAAGGTCTACTGGCAGGGGCCGTCGGTCGGCTTCGACTGGGGCGGCGACGGCGCCCGCACCATGACGCTGGTTTACAATCTACCGGCCACCAACGCGATCTATCAGCGCTTCGCCGGCATCGAAGGCTCGGCCTATATCATCGGCGGCTTCGGCATGACGGCGCTCACCGCGAACAACATCGTGCTGGTGCCGATCCGCTCCGGCCTCGGCTTAAGGCTCGGCGCCAATATCGGCTACCTGAAATACACCCCGCGGCCGACCTGGAACCCGTTCTGACACGTTAACCGGCCGCACCCGCAAGGCACGGACAAGGGTTACAGATTCACCCTAATAGGGTGTCGTGCTGGCTCTGGGCCGGCCGGCCATGCCATGGTAACCAAAGTCTTATTCTGCGGGTTGGAGTGTTATCCATGGTCGAGCCGATCATGTATCTGGCGATCGGTTTCCTGATTTCGATGCTGTGCGGGTTGATGGTTCTCCCGCTGGTGCACAACCGCGCCGTCCGCCTCACCACCAAGCGCCTGGAAGCCGCGACCCCGCTGTCGATGGCCGAGATTCAGGCCGACAAGGACCAGTTGCGCGCCGAATTTGCGATGTCGGCCCGGCGCCTGGAAATGAGCGTCGAGCAGCTCAGGAACAAGACCACGAGTCAGCTTGCCGAACTCGGCAAGAAGACCGACGCGATCAACCGCATGAAGGCCGAGCTCAGCGAGAAGAACGCCACGATCTTTTCGCTCGAGGTGCGCGAGAAGGCGGTCAAGGAGCAGTTGCAAACGACCGAGAACGACTTCACCGCCAAGACCGAGGCGCTGCGGCTCGCCGAGACGACGCTCGCCGAGCGGCAGGGCGACCTTGCCAAGCTGAACAGCGAACTATCCGATCGCTCGATGACGGCGGAGAGCCGGCAGGTCGAACTGCTCGCGGTGCGCGCGCAGATCGAGGGATTGCAAAACCGCGTCAACGACGCCGAGAAGGAATTTGCCACGACGCAGGCGCGCCTCGAACACCAGCGCAAGGAATCCGCGGCCGCGACCCAGGATCTCGACGATGCGCGCAAACGGGTCGAAACCCTGAGCCAGCGCGTCACCGATCTGGACGGCCAGCTCGTGGCGCAGGTCAAGGAAGCGGAAACGCTCGGCGGCCACGTCAGCGATCTTGAGAGTCGCCTCGCGGATCAAGCCAAAACGCTGGCCGAGCGCGACGGCGAAAACAACCGGCTGCGTCAGGCCCACGCCGATGCGGAACGCACGATCGGCGAATTGCGCGCCGAGATCGCAGCGCTGAACGGCGGCAAGTCACCGATCATCGACGGGCTGCGCACTGAAAAGGCGGCCGCGGAAGAGGCGATGCGCGCCGCGCCGACCGAACGCGCCCAGCTGCAGCGCGCCATCAACGTGAGCCAGCAGCAGGCCGAAAGCTCGTGGGCCACCGAGCGCATGGAGAACGCCCTGCTGCGCGAGCGCATCAACGACATCGCCGCCGAGGTCGCGAAACTTGCCATGACCATCGAGGGGCCGGACTCCCCGATCGAGGCGATTCTGGCGGCGGAGGCGTCGCCCGCTCCGGCGGCGAAGGCCGTGAACGGCTCCGCCAGCAACGGCGCGATGCCGGCCGCAGGCGGCACCCTGGCGGACCGCATCCGCGCCCTGCAGTCCCACGCATCCCGCAGCGCCCGCCAGCCCGGCTAAATCCCGCGCAGGCGGTTTTTGCGGGCAAGTTTGCTTGACACCCCTGCCCTGCATTCCCTAAATCGCGGCTTCGGCCAAACCTGAACGGACCAACCGGTTTCAGGCTCACTTTTCGGCCATCCCGGGCGCATAGCTCAGCGGGAGAGCGTTCCCTTCACACGGGAGAGGTCCAAGGTTCGATCCCTTGTGCGCCCACCATCCATCCGAATGCCAAATCCAAAAACCCCGCATGGCCAGCACCGTCCAGATCGGACAGGGAATGCCGACACCGGCCGTTCCGCCTTTTGACGCCCGGCCTGCCCGGCGGTAGGCTGGAGGCAAACAAGCAAGAAGAACAGTAGACACCGGGATCATCGAGACACGGGGAGGTCGCGATGCGGTTCACAACGGCACTGCCGGTGCTGGCCATGCTGGCCGCACTCTTCGCTTGTCCCGACGGCGCTTCAGCGCAAGCCCGCGCCAAATTCAGCTTCGAAGGCTTCGCGAACTGCGATCAGCCCTATCTTCGGCATTTCCCGATCAGCGGCGAAGGAACCGGCACGCTGTCGGCGGATCGCAGCGCCACGCTCGATACCCTGAGCAATGTCGAAGGCATCAGCACCTATCACGCAACGCTTGGCGGCAAGCCGACCGAAGCGCCGGACGGCTCGGCCGCCCTGAAAGTGCTGGGCCGCCACAGCCTCCGCGCTGTTCGCGACTACCCGAACAATCAGCTCATCGTCGATCTCGTCGTGGTTGGCAAGAAGTGCACCGTCAAGATCAAGAACGTGCTCAAACCGGGCAAGCATCAGTACACATTCCACACGATGGTCGGCCTTGCCTACTGCGAGGCGCCGACCATCACAAAAGTGTCCTGCGCGCCGCTATAGACGCAGAGCCCGCGGCTGACGGTCACAACAGCTTCGTCTTCGCGAACAACATCCGCAACGCATCGGTCGCCTTGCCGCTCAGCATCGCATTGCCGGCCGCGGCTTCGAGCGCGGCGCGCGCCTCTTCGTGCAGCGCGCGATACTCCATCCATTCGATGGTGCTGAGGCGGGTGATGAAGTCGTAGGCCTGCCCAACGGTCGCGATAGCGACAGACTCGCCGTTCACCTTGATGCGGAACGTCGCCTGCAGTTTCGTGACGGAGTCCGAGACCTTGTCCATGCCACACGAAGACCTGCGTCGCGCACGGCCGTCAAGATGGAACGGCGAATGCCGGCTGCAGCCGGCCAAAAAAAACGCCGGCCCCAAGGCCGGCGTGGCACATATGCAAGACAGGGAAAGACCAAGGCTCAATCGTCGTAGTCGTAATACACGCGTGGCGGCGGACGGCGATAGACCGGCGGGGGCGGAACGTCGTCGTCATAATAGACCGGTCCGCTGGTGGCCGCCGCAGCGCCAATCGCAGCGCCGAGCAGACCGGCGGCGGCGCCTACCGCAAGGCCGGCGCCCACGCCGCCGCCGTGATGATGGCCTCCACCGCCACGGGCGACATGCCCACTGCCCCGGCCGCTTCCGCGGCCGCCCTTGAATCCGCTGCTCTTGACAGCGGCTTTGGGCGCGCCACCGCCGCCATGTTTCTTCGCTTGCGCAAATGACGGCGATGCCGCCAGCGACATGCCGACCGCAACCGCGGTCGATAGCAATAGAACAAGATATCTACGCATTAAAAAATCTCCCTCTCAAACCCGCCGGACCTCGGCCCGGCCGTGGTTGAACTTGACCACATTTGCGAGGCGGCTCCTATCGATTGTTACGCGAAGTTTGGACCGGGCGATGCCGGGCAGAAACCGGAATGCGCAGCGCTAGCGGCTTAACCGTCCTGCGCCGCACCCCGCACAACGATGAAATCCACGGGACCGCCGGGCGTGGCATCGTCGAATACGCCGGTAACGAGGCGACCGGTTCGCCACGCCCGGGTATCGAGGTTGGTACGGCCTGCATACAACTCCGGTCCGCGGGCCACGGAATTATGTCCATGCACGATGTGACGCCCATTGAAGCCGGCGGCATCACCCTTGGCATAGCGCTTCCAGAGCAGCGTGACTTCGTTCTGCATATCGAGGGAAAGGCCGGGATCGAGCCCGGCGTGAACATAGACGCGATGCGCGTCGGCATGAACGAGCGGCAGCGCCTCGAGCCAGGCAATGTCGGCTTCCGGAATAGCCAGGGGGTTGCCGCCATAGGACCGGATAACCGTATCGCCGCCGCGCTCGAGCCAGTGGGTCATTCTCGCGGGATCGCGCAAGGCCGCGGCCATCATCGCATCGTGATTGCCTTTCAGCGGAATGAAGGTCCAGCCGTCGGGCATGCCGCGCCTCAGCCGTGCAATGACCCTGTTGCTGTCCGGCCCCTTGTCGACGTAGTCGCCGATCATGATCAGCGTGCCGCCGCTGCCAGCCGCATGGGCATGAACCCGATGCAACGCCTCGCTCATCAGATCGAAGCGGCCGTGAATGTCAGGAATGACGTAGGTCAGACTCATCACGTCCTCGCACGCGCGATGCTTCTATCAGCATCAACGCGCGCGATAAACGCTTGCGTGCAAGTCGTCCTACTTGAGGGACGAACTGATAGCGGTGAACTTGTCCTTGAGCGATGATCCAAGGCCGTTCACGGCAGCAATAATCGCGAGCGCAATGCCTGCGGCAATCAAGCCGTATTCGATCGCCGTGGCGCCGGATTCGTCTTTGAGAAAGTCGGACAGGAGTCGCATTGATCCACCTCGTTTCAATCCACGGAACCTTCTGGAGATGAAACGCGGGATTCTCTCGCGAGTCTTCGAGACCAATTCGAAGACCCAATTCCCAGATAACGAAAAGGTTTCAGGCGGAACTCGGCCGCCGCTGCCTCGCAGGCCCGGTTCCCGCGCGGATGGGTTACATCTGCACTTCGATGAGGCGCGGTCCCTTCTCGGCCATCGCTTCAGCCAAGGCCTTGTTGAACTCGTCCGCCGTCGTCACCGCACGGCCGGAGACGCCCATGCCCTTGGCGAGCGCGACCCAGTCCAGTGTGGGGCGATCGACGCTCAACATGTCCATGGCGCGCGTGCCGGGCTTGCCGGCGCCGACGCCGTCGAACTCGCCGCGCAGGATCTGATACATGCGGTTCGAGAACACGATGGTGGTGACGTCGAGCCCCTCGCGCGCCTGGGTCCACAGCGATTGCAGCGTGTACATCGCACTGCCGTCGCCGACCATGCAGATCACCTTGCGGTCGGGACAGGCCACCGCCGCACCGGTCGCAACCGGCGTGGAGAAGCCGATCGATCCACCCATGTTCTGCAGCCAGTCGTGCGGCGCGGCTGCAGCGGTCGGCGGAAAGAATCCGCGGCCGGTGGTGATGGACTCGTCGACGACGATCGCATTTTCGGGAATCGCCATCGCGATCGCCTGCGCGATCGAAGCATGATTGAGCGGCCCGGTGGGCTTTGCGATTTCCATCAGCTTCTGCTGCGGCGCGTCCTGCGGCTTGGCGCCGAGCGCGCCCGCCAGCGCTTCAAGTGCGGCCACCGAGTTTTCGCCATTCGCCGTCATGCGATGCACCTCGCAACCCTCGGGCTTCAGGAGGCTCGGCTTGTTCGGATAGGCGAAGAACGCCACCGGATCGTTGGCTTCGACCAGAATGATGTTCTTGAAGTCCTTCAGGATCGGCAACGCCTGCTCGATCACGTAAGGGATGCGCTCGATGGAGAAGCGGCCGCGGCCGCGCGCCATGCGCGGATTGTAGGTCTGACCCATCACCTTGCAGCCGGTCTTTCCAGCGATGCGGGCGGCGAGCGCCAGCCCCTGCTCGGTCAGCGCGCTGCCCGTGAGCAAAACCAGATTCTCGCTGCCGCCGCCGCGCAGGATCTTCGCAGCCTTGTCGACTGCCTGCGAGGAATAGCTCACGCGCTGGGACTCCTCGGGCACTTCGGCGATGCCGTCGGCCTCGTTCCATGCGGTGTCCGCGGGCAGAATCAATGTGGCGATCTGCGCCGGCGAGCTTTTGGCGGCCGCGATGGCCGCGGCGCCATCCCTGGCAACGGACTTCGAATCCGGCGAGGTGCGGACCCATGCCGACATCGGCCGGGCCAGACCTTCGATGTCCGAGGTCAGCGGCGCGTTGTATTCGATGTGATAGACGGCGTGCTGGCCGACGATGTTGACGATGCCGGAGTTCGCCTTCTTGGCGTTGTGAAGGTTGGCAAGGCCATTGGCGAGACCGGGACCGAGATGCAGCAGGGTCGAGGCCGGCGTGCCTTTCATGCGGTAGTAGCCATCGGCGGCGCCGGTCACCACACCCTCGAACAGGCCGAGCACGCAGCGCATGCCCTCCACCCGGTCCAGCGCTGCGACAAAGTGCATCTCCGAGGTGCCGGGATTGGCGAAGCAGACGTCCACACCACCCTTGACCAGTGTCCGCACCAGACTTTCAGCGCCGTTCATTCGTCCGCTCCCGTTCGCAGTCTTCTCTTGGACCTGTCAATCATTGTTCCGGCCGCGCGTCAAAGGATTAGCCGCGTATGGCTGCCATCGCATAACGGGCGGCGTCTGCTTTTTTAGCCGTCTCCATAGCGATGCCTTTTCGCAACGTTCGGCCGCGAAGATCAGCCCTCACGTGGCCGTGGCTTGCGAAATCAGGCGAATTGTGGCCTGTCTCGCGGCGAAATCGATTTTTATGAGGACGATAATGACGCGCGCCTTTGCCTGCCTGATGGTTGCCGCTTTCGCCGTTTGCGCCACCGCCGCATCGGCGGAAGACCTGGATACGCGCGACCTCATGAACTTCGGTCCCAATATGAAGACCGCGAACCCGATCCCGCGGCAGACCGTCAATTTCCAGAGCCAGTATGCGCCCGGCACCATCGTCGTGAACACGGCGGAGCGGCGGCTGTATCTGGTGCTGCCCAACGGACAGGCCCTGAAATACGGCATCGGCGTCGGCCGCGATGGTTTCCGCTGGGGCGGCACCCACCGCATCACCGCGAAGAAGGAATGGCCGGCCTGGACCCCGCCGCCCCAGATGATCGCACGCCGTCCCGATCTTCCGCGCCACATGAAGGGCGGCATCGACAATCCGCTCGGCGCGCGCGCGATGTATCTCGGCTCGACGCTGTACCGCATTCACGGATCCAACGAGCCGGAGACCATCGGTCAGGCGGTGTCCTCCGGATGCTTCCGCATGACCAACGACGATGTGAAGGATCTCTATGACCGCGTGCCGGTTGGCACGACGGTTATCGTCAAGAACTAGGCTGCCCGCCAAAACGCCGGTGCGGCAGTAGCACCGCATCCTGCGATCGCGGGTCAGGGAGCGTCGCCGCGATGCATGCAACCTTTTCCCGCGAGTTGGCAGCCGCGCTGATCGCGACGGCTGTTTGCGCCGGGGCGGCGGCGCAGACGCCGGCTGCAGACATTCCGGCCGTCGCCGCGCACCAGCGCGCGGAAAAGAAGACCTTCACCGACAGCGAGATCCTCGACGGCTTCTTCAAGACCGCGTTCGGCGCCGAGTATCACCTCGCCGGCCGCGTCGACCGCATTCGCAAATACGACCGCCCGGTGCGCGTGACCACGGACGGCTTGAACCGCGCCGACCGCAAGGTACAACTCGCCAGGGTGGTCGCCGACATCGCGCACCGCATTCAGCATCTCGACATCGCAATGGCTGACGGGGACGAAGCCAACGTCACCGTTCATCTGGTGCGCGACCGCAATCTCAACCGCACCATCGCAAAATTCTACGGAGCCGAACGCGCGCGCGAAATTCACAAATCGCTCGATCCGCAATGCCTGTCCGGTTTCAGCAAGAACGACAGGTTCGAGATCGAACGCTCCGACGTGATCCTCACCGTGGACAATGGCGACTTCACGTTCCTCGATTGCGCCTACGAGGAACTCCTGCAATCGCTCGGGCCGATCAACGA
>JBQCIZ010000654.1:0-3839 GCA_051953235.1 Nitrobacter sp.
CGTCATGCCCAACTCGCGCGCCCGTGCCGTCATCTTCTCCGCGAACGCGCTTTCGCTACCGGCCATTCCCTCCGCCAGCGCCATGCAGGAATCATTGCCGCTCTGGATGATCGCACCGTGCAGGAGATCGTCGACGGAGACACGGCTGTGGATGGCGGCGAACATGGTCGATCCGCCGGCCGGCGCGCCGCCCTTGCGCCAGGTATTCTCACTGATGACGTATTCATCGGTCAGCTTGACGTCGCCCTTCTTGAGGGCGTTGAACACCACCTCGACCGTCATCAGCTTCATCATGCTGGACGGAGCACGCAGTTCGTCGGCGTTCTTCTCGAACAGCACGCTGCCGCTGTTGGCTTCGATCAGGATCGCGGTCGGTGCCTCGGTCTCGTAGCCTTCGTCCTTCTTGACCGGCGGCGCGCCCTGCACGCTCTTGTTGGCAGCAAGCGCAACGCAGCTGACGCCCACCGCTAAGGCGATGACGGCGGCAATCAGGCCGCGCCAGGCGAACCTTCGGCGTCTGTCAGGCGTGGAAAATCGGGCGATCATGCACTGTGTTCCGGATGGCCCGTTCTAACAGTTGAACCCCCTGCAAACAACACGCCGCCGCTCGCCCATCCCGGCCTGATTGCGCCACATCCCGAGCATCCCTATCCTGCTGATAACGGGCTCCAGACCATCTCCAAAACAAGGCGGAACAGCGATGCAATCGTCACGGACCATTTCCGCGAACGGGATCGAGCTCTTTGTGCGCGAGCAGGGTCAGGGGCCGCTGGTGATCCTGTGCCACGGCTGGCCGGAACTGTCGTATTCCTGGCGGCACCAGATTCCCGCCATTGCCGATGCGGGCTTCCATGTGGTGGCGCCGGACATGCGCGGCTTCGGACGAACCACCGCGCCGGCCGACATCGAGGCCTACAGCATCTTTGACACCGTGGGCGACATGGTCGCGCTGGTCGAGGCGCTCGGAGAAAAGCGGGCCGTCATCATCGGCCATGACTGGGGCGCGCCTGTCGCCTGGCACAGCGCGATGTTCCGTCCCGATGTTTTCACGGCCGTCGCAGGCCTGAGTGTCCCGCCTCCCCTGCGGGGCCGCGAGCGGCCGCTGGACGCGCTGCGCAAGAACGGCATCACAAATTTCTACTGGCAGTATTTCCAGGCCCCGGGCGTTGCGGAGCGGGAGTTCGAACGCGACGTCGATTTCTCGATGCGGGCGATCGTTGGCCGCGGCTTTACCGATCCCGCGGCGTCGCTATTCGTCGAGGACGGCAAGGGCTTTCTTGGCGATCCCGCCATTCCGCGCACTCTGCCGGACTGGATTGGCGAGGAAGAACTGGCTTATTTCGTCGAAACCTACCGGGCGTCCGGCTTTCGCGGCGGCTTCAACTGGTATCGCAACATCGACCACAACTGGGAGCTGACCGCGCCCTGGCATGGCGCGCAGATTCAGCAGCCTGCGCTGTTCATCGCGGGTTCGAAGGATTCGGTGATCACCGGCCTGATCGGCGCGAAGCGCGTCGGCGACATGGAGCGCGTGGTGCCAAATCTCACGAAGAAGTTGATCATCGAGGGTGCCGGTCACTGGATCCAGCAGGAGCGCCCGGCCGAGGTCAACGCTGCGCTGATTGCGTTCCTCAAACAGGTTTCGGCTTAATAAAGCCCGCGTCCCGACAGCAGTTCGCTGGGACCGCGGCGGTCCACCGGCGCGTAAGCGGACACCGGGCGGACGTCAGGTGGGACGTAGTCGCCGTTGGCGTCATAGGACACCGCGCGAGGATTATCGACCGGCTGCGGGTGCGCCCGGACACGGCCGGACGCCGACATCTCGGAGGTCGCATTGATCGAGGCGACATCCACCGACGTATGTCCAAGCGTGTAGGGCCGCCCTTCCGGCATCGGAATATCACCGCGGATGGCGCGTCCATGCGGCGCAAGTTCGGGGACGAATGGCCGCGCCGATGCGATCCTGACGGTCGATGGTGATGGGGCGGGCTCGCCGGTTCGTAAGGTTGCCATCAACTGACGATCGTCAGACCCCTCGAGCGGTGCACGGCCGACGTATTCGACGCGGACGCGAGCGACCCCCCGGCCCTTGAACTCCAGGAGCTCGGCGGCTTTGTTGGAAACGTCGATCAGCCGGTTGCCGTGATAGGGGCCGCGGTCGTTGACGCGGACGATCAGCGACCGGCCATTGCTCAGATTCGTGACCCGGGCGTAGCACGGCAGCGGAAGCGTCGGATGTGCCGCCGAGAGCGAGGCCATATCGAAAACCTCGCCGTTGGCGGTCAGGCGGCCATGGAAGTCATCGCCGTACCAGGACGCGAGCCCTTCGGCGCGGTAGTGTGGATTTTCTTCGGGCACATAGACGCGGCCCGCCACTGTATAGGGCTTGCCGACACGATAGGTCCCGCCCCCCTTTGGCACCGGCTCGCCGAAGGCGACCACGCGCGGGCTGCTCGACACCCCGTATTTCGGGTCGATCCGGCTGAATTTGCCCGACGAGGCGCAGTTGGCCACCATGAGGCATGCGCCAACCGCTGCAATAGCGCGTATGGCCCGGCCGATTCGATCTGAGCCTGGATTCCCCATGCGCCCCAATACCATTCCCCCGGCAGCATGCCCATCGCTGCGCCGGTCTTCATGATACGGCCCACATCCGTACCAAGTCGTGAACATATCTCAGTGCGAACACGGCGGAAATGGGGAGAACGGGCGCGCGGCGGACCAGGTGGTAAATCAAACGTTGCCTTGTGGCGCGGCTGCGCCAGCCGGCTCGAACGCCACCCCGATGCGATTTTGCTTGATCCAGATCATCCGGCAATTCCGGGTCACGCGATCCTTCTCGGTCATCAACCGGAAATGCGACGGCAGATAGGCCGGATCAGGGACCTCGATAGCGGCTCCCTCCTCCGAGATGTTCACCAACCGGCATCGCGTACTCAACCCATCCGCCGAAATATAGGCCGGCTCGTCGGTCTCGGTACGCGGATGTTTGCGGCGATCGTCCATTCTGGATCACGTCTTGTCTATCGCGCGCCGTCTGCGCGCCAGAATAATGAAGACTGTTACGCGAGCGGAAAATAACTTGACCTACCAAGAGGGATTTTAGCGCGACCGGCCTAACGAAACACCAATGCGCACGGGTGATCCGGCTTCATGTTCTCTCTTTACGTTCCGCTAACCCCGTCGCGGGTCACGAGTGGCTCCCGTCAACCTTTTGTGACAATCAGAGCGTGTTCAGAGGACAGTAACACACGCATTAGAAGATGGTGCCGGTCACTGTCCCTCCTCCTTTGCCGCAAAAAACCTGACGACCTCAATCAACAAGGCGCGGTCCATGCTCCAGAACGGCAAGTATTCGGTTTGGTATCGCACGCCGCGCGGCGAAGGCATGGGCACCGTCATGCTCCACAACGGAAACGTGTCGGGCGGCGACGCGATGCTCGGCTACCGCGGATCGTTCGAGGAGAACGGCGATCAGTTCAAGGCGAACGTCAGCACCTGGCGCCATACACCGGGAGAACCATCGGTTTTCGGGCTCGACGAGGTCAACATTCATCTCGAAGGAAAGTCGACTGCGGGCATTACTGCATCCTGCTCGGGCTTCGCAAAACAGCTTCCCGATATGCCCTTCGAAGCGACCCTGGTGCGTATCGCCGACTAGGCCGCGTCCTGCCGTCTCATATGGGGCCTGTCGCGGCCGCGATCGGATTGCCTTCGGACCTGCCCTGCGCTAAGCGGTCGAAATTCCAGGAAGGGTGGCCGAGTGGTTTAAGGCACCGGTCTTGAAAACCGGCGTGCCTGCAAGGGTACCGTGGGTTCGAATCCCACCCCTTCCGCCA
>JBQCIZ010000655.1:0-2808 GCA_051953235.1 Nitrobacter sp.
CCGGTCGGGTGGGGGTCGATCATCGTAGCTTGACCCCCTCCCCCCTTTCAGGGGGAGGGAGAGAGAGGCCGCGACAGGATACATTCCGGCAAGATAAAAGCCTAATGCCCCCTGATCGCCGCGTAGTACGCGACGCCCCACACCGCAAAGGCAACAAGCCACAACAGCCAGGCACCACCGGCGCGCGGCTGCAGCACCGCCTGCTCCGGTTTCTGCGGATTGACGTAGACCTTCACGCCCGCGCCTTCCGGATATTTCGCCGCCGCGCGCTTCGCCAGCCACTGAGTACCCGACGTCAGCTTGCCGCCGAGCGTGACATCGTGGCCGATATAGGGGATGCCGTTATACTCGTAGGCATAAGTCAGCCGCGCGCGATACATTATGCCGGCACGGGGCTCGTTGGCATATGAGGCGCCGCGAAATGCATCGACATCCGATATCGTGACCTTGCCGGCCACCACCGGCCATGTCTTCGCGACAGAGGCCTGCCGCTGCATCATCAGCGCGAACAGCGCCAACACCGCGCCGAAGGCGGAGAACGCCACGACCGCGCCGGACATTTCCGCATTTGGAATGCCGCGGCTAACCACCTCTGTGAGCTGGTGCAGCCCGAATGCCGAGCCGAACACGACTGCGAGCAGGATCGCACCCGCAATTCCAATGCAGCCCCACATGCCCTTCGGCGCATCGCGCTCCAGTACGGCGTCCTTCGGATGCAGCGGGTTGTAGTAGACGGTGACGGCCTTGCCGGCCGGATATTTCGCCAGCGTCTCGGCGACCTCGAAGTTGCCGCGGTCCTCACCGATCGAAATACGATTGTTGCGGAAGGGCACGCCGGCCACGGAATATTCGTAGATGACATTGGCGAAGTTGCGCTGCTCGTGGCCGCGGCCGTCCTCGCGATCATCGTCGATCACGCGGACCGAGCGCATCTGCGCGGCCGATGTCACCACCCGCCCCTCGACGGACGGCCAGTCACTGGCGGCGCGAACCTGAAGCGTCTTGTAAGCGGCGGCGATGACGATGACGCCGAACGGCGCCAGCAGCATCGCATAGACGAACCACGGCAGATCCGGCATCGGGCACCCCGTCGCGGCGCGCGATGCGCCCCGGGAATTAGACGCGGAAGCCGGTCTGCCGGTTCAACTAGCGCGCCCGCGTCAGCGCGAGCCAGATGCCGCCGCCGATCATCAGGCTGCCGGAGATGCGCGAGATCAGTTGCGTGCGCCGCGCCGACATCAGCGCACGGGCCCGCCCGGCGAGCACTGCATACATGCCGTCGGTGACCCCCGCCACCACCATGAAGGTCGCGCCGAGCAGGATCACCTGCGGCAGTTGCTCGTGCTTCATGTCGATGAATTGCGGAATGAAGGCGCCGAAGAACACCAGCACTTTTGGATTACTGAGCAGCACCAAGAGCCCTTGCAGAAAAAAGCCGCCGCGCGGCGGCGGTGGCGGCTCGTCGGTCGTCATCGCGACAGGAGGCGCGCGCACCAGCTTGATGCCGAGCCAGACCAGATAGGCCGCGCCGAGGAAGCGCACCCAGTCGAACCAGTAGCCCATGGTCGCCATCAGCGTGGTCAGGCCGACCGCGACGATGCCGATGGTGATGGCAAGCCCGACCTGCGCGCCGGCGATGTTGATGAGTGCGGCGCGAGTGCCGTGGCGCAGGCCGTTCGCGACCACCAGCGTCACGATCGGACCGGGGAGCAGCGCCAGCGCGATGCAGGCGGCGACGAAGGCGAGGTAGAGGTTGAGGGACATGAGGTTCACCAGAAAACTATTCGTCATGCCCGCGCTCGTCGCGGGCATCCACGTCTTTACAGTGTTGCATCAAACAAGACGTGGATGGCCGGAACAAGTCCGGCCATGACGGCAGGCTTGACATGCAACCGTATGGTTGCCTATTATGCAGTGGAGTGGATTTGACATTCGCTCTCCCTGTTGCCGCTCGTTCCACAAGCGAATGTCAAATCCTGAACTCCACTGAAAGTTAGAATCGCTAATGGTCTTTCGATTCCAACATTTGCGGGGATAACGCGGAGAAACGGGAGGCAAATGTTGGAATCGGACCATTAGCCCATGGATGAGGTCTTCAAGGCGCTGGCGGATGCGTCCCGGCGATCCCTGCTGGACCGGCTGCATGCCGAGAACGGCCAGACCCTGAATGACCTCTGCGACGGTCTCGCCATGACCCGGCAGGCCGTGACCAAGCACCTTGCGATTCTGGAAGCCGCCAACCTCGTCAGCACGGTGAAGCGCGGCCGGGAGAAGCTGCACTACCTCAACCCCGTGCCGATCCATCAGATCGGCGAACGCTGGATCAAAAAATTCGAGCGCGGAAAGCTTCAGGCGCTCAGCGATCTGAAACGCAGACTGGAGACCAGTGATGAGTAAGCCGCAATTCGTCTACACCACCTACATCCGCACCACGCCGGAGAAGCTCTGGACTGCGCTGACCGACCGCAATTTCCTGCGGCAATACTGGTTCGGCATGGAGATCGAATGCGACTGGACGGTGGGATCGCCCTGGGCGATCAAGTTCGAGGATGGCCGCCTCGCCGATACCGGCAAAATTCTCGAGGCCGATCCGCCGCGCCGCCTCGTGATCGGCAACTGGCAGAACCAGTTTCGCCCCGAACTGAAGGCAGAGGGCTTCTCGACATGCACGATGGAGATCGAGCCCGCCGGACAGACGGTGAAGCTCACCGTCACCCATGTCGCCGACGGGCAGCAGTTCATCCAGTCGGTGTCGAATGGCTGGCCGCGCATCCTGTCGAACCTCAAGTCGCTGATCGAGACCGGAAC
>JBQCIZ010000656.1:0-2761 GCA_051953235.1 Nitrobacter sp.
CTCGAGCGTGACTGGAGCGAAGGCGTCAAGACGAATATTTTCGGTTCGGTCAACGTCGCAGACGCGGCGCTGGCATCGGGCGCGGAAGCGATGGTGATGATTTCCACCGACAAGGCAATTGAGCCGGTGTCGATGCTAGGGCTGACCAAGCGTTTCGCAGAAATGTACTGTCAGGCGCTCGACCATGAATTGTCGTCACGGGCGCCCGGCAAAAACCGGATGCGTTTGATCTCGGTTCGCTTCGGGAACGTGTTGGCGTCAAATGGATCGGTGGTGCCGAAATTCAAGGCTCAGATCGAAGCCGGCGGCCCGGTTACCGTCACGCATCCTGATATGGTGCGCTATTTCATGACAATTCGCGAAGCATGCGACCTTGTCATCACGGCAGCAAGCCACGCAGTGACCCCCGATCGGCCCGATGTGTCGGTCTATGTTCTGAATATGGGGCAACCCGTTAAGATCGTCGACCTTGCCGAGCGCATGATCCGTCTTTCAGGACTGCAGCCTCATCACGATATCGAAATCGTCTTTACCGGAGTTCGGCCGGGCGAGCGGCTGAATGAGATTCTATTTGCCAGTGAAGAGCCGACCATTGAGATCGGGTTGTCGGGTGTGTTGGCGGCAAAGCCCAACGAACCTCCGATGAATCTTCTTCGTGGATGGATCGCCACTCTGAAGGAGGCCGTTGCAAACGAGGACAAGCTGACCATTCGTTCGGTGCTGCGAGATGCGGTGCCGGAATTCAAGACAAACGCCGGGTAACAGCGGTCGGCATCTCAGGATGCTTTTGAAGACGTCGGAAATAGTGTCCAGGTTTGACCAGATAGATACGCCGCAATTAGACCGAACCATTCACGCGCGGCAACGTGCACGCGAAACAGGCCTTCGAAGCCTGTCGAAAATCTGAAGAGATCATCCTTGCCTCCGGTTAGCCAGCCGACCGGCACGGGCTGCGGCGTCAATCCAGCGTTTCGAAACAGCGCCATGGCCCGCGGCATATGAAAGGCAGATGTCACGAGAAGCCACTGTTTGCCGCTTCCCGTGACCCGGGATTTCACGAACTCAACGTTTTCGATCGTGTTGCGCGCGGAACGGTCGGCGACGATCCGGTCAGATTGAATTCCCATGTTTTCGAACATCTGGATTATATAGTCGGCTTCTCGCGCATCGTTATCCAGAAGATTGGAGCTGCCGCCCGTAAAGATGATTTTGGCATCTGGATATTGTCGCGCAAGCCAGGCCGCGGTGATGACCCGATCGATGGCAAAGCTGGAGACCGGCTCATGGCGTGCCATCGTGACATCCATTCGCAGCGTACCTCCTAGGACAATGATGCCCTGAACGTCCGGCGACGGTGACCACGGCGGATACTGATTTTCGAGGGGCAAGAGTAGCGCGTAACCGAGCGGTGAAAATGCGCAAAGGGCCAGTGCGGCGAAGCTGGAGACCAGAAGCTTGATTCCGAGACTGGCTTTCCGGGCGATCAACAGCAGAATGCCGAGTGCGCCGACTGCAAAAAAGAAGTTCGAAGGCAGCAGCAGCGTTCCAAGGCTTTTGGATAGAATGAAGTACAAGTCCGCTCTTCCGATCTGTGCAAAATCCGCCTGTATTTCAATTTGCTGAAGCGACGATCATAGATAGTGCAGTTTCCGGATTCAACGAGACGGAACTGGCGGCGCGACGATGATGAGATAGGAATGCGGCGCGCCGGGAATGCCGAGAAAGGTCCGCGTCAACGTGACCTCGGTGCGGCGCCGGTCCGGCGCCTTCGCCGAATAAGCCTCGATCGCCTTTACGCACACCGCGTCGTCCACGGGACAGACCCAGGCCACGCCCTCGCGCGTCCAGCGAGGCTCGTCGGCCCAGGGCGTCGACGATGGCGACTCCACGTCGAAGGTCGATGGCCCGTCGGCAGCATAGAACGCAATGCCGTTGATCAGTTGATTGGCGCCCCCCACGAGGCGCAGTGGCGCGGCGGTGGCGGACCGCCAGTCCTTCTCGACTTCCCGCGTCAGCAGTTCGTAGTAGGCCGAGTCGTGCTTCAACCCGTGACGATGGATGACCAGCGCAACGCCGGGTGCGGCAATGACCGCGATCAAGGGGAATGCGAGGGCGAGTGCCATGATGCGCCGCGCTGCCAGCCGCGATATCGCCACCTCCGGTGACGATAGCAGCACCACCGGCAGCAGCGTCATACTGGCCATCACCCATAGCGACACGATTTGCGAACGTGCCAGCACCGCGCCGGCAATTGGAAGTAGCACGGGCAGTACCAGAATCAGCACGGCCATGCGCCGATCCGGATCGCGCGGCATCCACGTGTCTCTCAGGGCCTTCGGCGAAACGCCGGCGACGACACCCACGAGGATGAGCGGTACGACGACGTAGCCGATCGCGCCGAGCAAATATTCAGGAATGTGCAGTGACGCAGATGCCAGCGAACTGCGATGCGAGTCCATCGCATAGGTGACGGTTTCGGTGTTTGAGGCGAGCCATGCGAGATGCGGCGACAGCGCGAGCAGTCCGGCGAGGATGCTGACCCAAGGAGCGATCGACCGGAAATAGAGTGCGCGCCGCGGGTCGGCGATCGCGGCAATGCCAAACGATGCGAGCAGGAACACACCCCAGTATTTTGCGAGCATGACGGCCGCGGCAGCGACGCCCGCTGCAACGGCCCAGCCGAAGCTTCGTGTCTGGTACGACCGCAGAAATGCCCAGGTGGCCACGGCCCAGGTCGGGATCATCACCGTGTTGGCGTTAT
>JBQCIZ010000657.1:0-6445 GCA_051953235.1 Nitrobacter sp.
GACAATAGCGATGTCATCGAAATTCAAACCAGGCGCTCCGGTTCTCGATGACGCCGAACGCATGTCGCGCGACGAAATGATGGCGCTGCAGACCCAACGCATGGCGTGGTCGCTCAAGCACGCCTACGACAACGTCGCGCATTACAAAAAGGCCTTCGACGCAAAGGGCGTGCACCCGCGGGACTTCAAGCAGCTTTCGGACCTCGCCAAGTTTCCGTTCACAGTGAAGACCGACCTGCGCGACAACTATCCCTTCAACATGTTTGCCGTGCCGCGCGAGACGCTGGTCCGCGTGCATGCCTCGTCCGGCACCACGGGCAAGCCGATCGTGGTCGGCTACACCCAGGCCGATGTCGATACATGGTCCGATGTGATGGCGCGCTCGATCCGCGCCGCCGGCGGCCGCACCGGCATGATCATGCACAATTCCTATGGCTACGGGTTGTTTACCGGCGGCCTCGGCGCACACTACGGCGCAGAGCGGCTCGGCTGCACGGTGGTGCCTGTGTCCGGCGGCATGACCGAGCGTCAGGTTCAGCTCATCAACGACTTCAAGCCCGACATCATCACGGTGACGCCGAGCTACATGCTCGCTATCCTCGACGAGTTCAAGCGGCAGGGGCTGGACGGGCGCAAGTCGTCGCTGAAATTCGGCATCTTCGGTGCCGAGCCTTGGACCAACGCGATGCGCGCCGAGATCGAGCAGGCCTTCGACATGGATGCCACCGACATCTACGGCCTATCCGAAGTCATTGGTCCCGGCGTCGCGCAGGAATGCGTGGAGACCAAGGACGGTCTGCACATCTGGGAAGACCATTTCTATCCCGAGGTGATCGATCCCGAGACCGGCGCGGTACTCCCCGACGGCGAGAAGGGCGAACTGGTGTTCACTTCGCTGACCAAGCAGGCGTTTCCGATCATCCGCTATCGCACTCGCGATCTCACGCGCCTGCTGTCGGGTACGGCACGGCCGGGCTTCCGCCGCATGGAAAAGGTCACTGGCCGCTCCGACGACATGATCATCTTGCGCGGCGTCAACGTATTCCCGACACAGATCGAGGAGGCCCTGCTCGCCACCGACTGGTGCGGCGGCCATTTCATCATCGAGCTGACCCGCGAGGGCCGCATGGACGAGATGACCGTGCTGGCCGAGGCGCGTCCCGACAGCTGGGACGGCAATGGCCTCACGGCGCAGGCCGAGAAGGTCGTCACTTTCATTAAAAACACGATCGGCATTACCACGCAGATGAGGATCGTCGCACCGGCCACGCTGGAGCGTTCGCTCGGCAAGGCAAAACGCGTGTACGACAAGCGACCGAAGGGATAGCTTCACACACCACAGGAGAAGGCCATGACATCCAGTCACTCACGCCGCGATATCCTGAAATCAACAATCGGTCTCGCCGCAGGCGCGGCCCTTCCCTCCCTCGGACTGACGAGTTTTGCCATGGCGGATACAAACCCATCCACTGCCGCCGAAATCGTTGCTGCGATCAAGGCGAAGAAGATGACGGCGGTCAGTATCGTCAAGGCGGCGCTCGATCGTGCCGAACAGCTGAAGAGCCTGAACGCCTTCATCACGCTGAACCGCGACGCGGCGCTGGCCGCGGCCGCGCAGGTCGACAGCGGCGCCAAGACCGGGCCGCTCGCCGGTCTACCGATTGTAGTCAAGGACAACATCAACACCAAAGATATGCCGACCTCCGGCGGCACGCCCGCCCTGCAGCATGCGCAGCCGAAACAGAACGCGCCGTCCTTGCAGAAGCTACTCGATGCCGGCGCCATCGTGATCGGCAAGACCAACATGCACGAACTCGCCTTCGGCATCACCAGCACCAACCTGTCGCCGTTCGCAGGTCCGGTGAAAAACCCCTACGACACAACGCGGATTCCCGGCGGCTCGTCGGGCGGGACGGCGGTCGCGGTCGCAGCGCGGATCGTGACGTGCGGGCTCGGCACCGACACCGGCGGCTCGACCCGCGTACCCGCGGCGCTGTGCGGCATCGTCGGATTGCGCCCGTCGGTCGGCAACGGCGGCGCGCAACGCCGCTACAACGACGATCACATGGTCGTGCCGATCAGCCACACCCGCGATACCGTCGGTCCCATGGGCCGCACAGTCGCCGACGTTGCGCTGCTCGATTCTGTCGTCACCGGGACGGCGATGGTGACCGCACAGCCGCTGCGCGGCAAGCGGCTCGGCATTCCCGCGTCCTTCTGGAACGGACTCGACAAAGACACCGAGAGCGTCGCCAAGGCGGCACGCGCCAAGCTCACTGAGGCCGGCGTGGTTTTGGTCGACGTCGATACAGCCGGACTGATGGAGCAGAACGCAAAGGTCTCCTTCCCGGTCGCGCTGCATGAGCCGATCGCGGATATTCCCGCCTATCTGAAGGCGTCCGGGATCGAGGGCATCACGCTTGCCGACATCGCAGCGAAGATCGCGAGCCCCGATGTGAAGGGCGCATTCGGCGCCATCACCGCCGACGCGTTCGGCAAGGCCTATCAGGATGCGATCGAGGTACAGCGCCCGGCGCTGCAGAAGATCTATGAGACCTATTTCAGCGCCAACAATCTCGACGGCATGCTGTTTCCGACTACCATTGCGCCGGCGCCGCCGATCGATACCGCGAAGGGTTCCGGCGAGATGACGATCAACGGCGGCAAGCCGGTGCCGACCTTCGACACCATGATCCGCAATACCGATCCCGGCAGCAACGCCGGATTGCCCGGTCTGTCGCTGTTCGCCGGCATGACATCGGGTGGATTGCCGGTGGGACTGGAAATCGACGGGCCGGTGGGAAGTGATGACAAGCTGCTGGGACTGGGACTTGCGATCGAGGCGCTGCTCGGCGACGCACCTGCGCCGAAGGTGTAGCATCCAATATCACTGCGTCATTCCGGGGCGCGAGTTCGCGACAAAATTGACTTTGTCAAATTTGCGCTGAGCGAGCGAGCCCGGAATCCACTAGCAACGGACACATTTCGGATTACTGGATTCCGGATCGCCGCTTCGCGGCGTCCGGAATGACGATTATTGTATGCGAGTCGTCAAAGGTGATCGTAATCGACCGTCACCTTCACCGAGGTCGGGCGCGCCTGACAGGTGAGAATGAAGCCCGCGTTCGTCTCCCACGGCTCCAGCGAGTAGTTCACCTCCATCGCGGCCTCGCCCTCCACCAGCTTGGCGCGGCAGGTCGAGCACATCCCGCCCTTGCAAGCGAAGGGCAGGTCCATGCCGGCGCGCAGCGCGGCATCGAGAATCGACTCGCCATCAGCCACCGGCACTTCGCGGCGCTTGCCGTCGACGATTAGCGAGGCCACCGCCTTCGGAGGCGCGCCCGGCGCGATTACCGCCTTCGGCCGCGGCTTGCCGCCGAATTCCGAGACGAACCGCTCGACATGAATGCGTTCGCCGGCAATGCCGAGGCTCTGGCAAGCCGTCTCGATCGCTTCGCTCATAGCGGCGGGACCGCAAATGAATACATGATCGATGCTGTCGGCGGGGACCATCGCGCGGAGCAGCACCCGCACCTTCTCGCCGTCGAGCCGCCCGTGCAGGATCGGAATGTCCTGCTCCTCGCCCGAGATGACGTGAAAGACCGACAGCCGTTGCAGGAAACGATCCTTCAATTCCTCCAGCGCCTCGCGGAACAACATGCTCTCCGCAGACCGGTTACCATAGAACAGGAAGAAGCGGCTATTGGGCTCGCGCGCCAGAACGCCCTTGACGATCGAGAGGATCGGCGTGATGCCGGACCCGGCGGCAAAACCGACATGAGTACACGCTGCGTCGGGCGCATGTGCGATGCCGAAGCGCCCCGTGGGCGTCATCACATCGAGTGCATCGCCCGCTTTCAACTCATCCGCCGCCCAGGTCGAGAATGCACCGCCATCGACTTTCTTGACGGCGATGCGCAATTCGCCGTCGTCGGGCCCGGAGCAGATCGAATAGGACCGCCGCACTTCCTCGCCGTCCATGGTCGTGCGCAAGGTCAGATACTGGCCCGGCGCGAATTGGTAATCGCCGGTCAGCTCTTGGGGAATCGCGAACGTCATCGACACCGCGTCCGATGTCTCGCGGCGGAGATCGTTGATAGTGAGGCGGTGAAACCGGGGTGTGGACATGGTCGATGTTAGTGGCACTTGAAATAATCGAACGGTTCGCGGCAACGCCTGCAGCGCCACAGCGCCTTGCAGGAGGTCGATCCGAATTCAGACAGGACTTCCGTCTCGACCGAACCACATTGCGGGCACGCCACACGCTGCTCGCCGAACAGCGCGCGGCGGCCTGAACCGGCCTGCGGCGGCGCGATGCCGTACTCTCTCAGCTTGCGGCGGCCGTCGTCGCTCATCCAGTCCGTGGTCCAGGCCGGCGACAGCACGGTCCGCACCTTCGGATTGCGAATACCCTCGCGTTCCAGCGCAAGCTCGATTTCCAGCGCGATCATGTTCATGGCCGGGCAACCCGAATATGTCGGCGTGATCGCCACTTCGACACGGCCGTCGCTCACGGCAACATCGCGCAGCACGCCGAGATCGGCGATAGTGAGAACCGGAATCTCGGGATCGACGACCTGTGCCGCGGCACTCCACGCCCGCTGCCGCAGATCCGTATCGTTGAGCGCGCTCACCAGACAGCTCCCGGAAACGTCCGCTGCAGAGACTGCAATTCGCTAAGCAAATGGCCGAGGTGTTCGGTGTGGTGGCCGATGCGGCCGCCCTTCTGCATCCAGTCGTTTTGCGGCATTGTCAGCGTCGCTTCGCCCAGCACAGTGGAGACCGTCTTGAGCCAGCGCGGCCGCAGACTTGCGGGATCGACCGCGATGCCCGCATCGATCAGGCCGCGCTCGGCATCGTCAACCGCGAACATCTCGCCTGTGAAAGCCCAGAGATCGTCGATCGCAGTCTGCGCGCGGCGGTGACTCTCCTCGGTGCCGTCCCCGAGGCGGATCATCCATTCCGACGAATGGCGGACATGATAGGCGAATTCCTTCTCAGCCTTGGCGGCGATCGCCGCCAGCGTCGTATCGCGCGACATCCTCATGGCACGCCAGTAGAGATCGGCAAACGCCGCGTAGAAGAACTGTCGTGTCATGGTGCGGGCGAAATCGCCGTTCGGCTGCTCGACCAACAGCAGGTTGCGGTACTGCCTGACGTCGCGCAGATATGCGAACTTGTCTTCGTCGTTGCCCTTGCCTTCCACCTTGGCGGCATAGGTGTAGAGTTCGCGCGCCTGCCCGATCAGATCGAGCCCCATGTTGGCAAGCGCCATATCCTCTTCCATGGCGGGCGCATGGCCGCACCATTCCGACAGACGATGGCCGAGGATCAGCGCATCGTCGGCGCGGCGCAGCGTGTAGAGCACCAGCGGCGTTTCGGAGACGGTGATAGACGCGGCGGTCATCACATATGCCCGACTTCGTCAGGCACGTCGTAGAAGGTCGGATGCCGGTAAATCTTGGATTCGGCCGGCTCGAACATCATGCCCTTCTCGGACGGATCGGATGCGGTGATGGCGCTGGACGGCACCACCCAGATCGACAACCCCTCGCCGCGCCGTGTGTAGATGTCGCGCGCGGCCTGCAAGGCAAGCGTCGCGTCGGCGGCGTGCAGCGAGCCGACATGCTTGTGCGCAAGCCCGTTGCGGCTGCGGATGAAGACTTCCCAGAGCGGACTGTTCGGCGTAGCCATCGCGGCCTCCCTGATTTGCTCTTCGGCGGCCTGCGCGACGGAACGGTTGGCGCGCTTCGCGGCATAAGCCGCCGCAGCTTCCCGCACCCATGCGCCGTCTTCGTGCGCCTTGCGGCGCGCGGCGAGACGGTCGCGGTTGCACGGCCCGTTGCCGGCGAGCACCTGCTTGAATTCGGTCCAGTCGATGTCGCTATACCGCCAGTGCCCGTCGGCATCCTGCGTCATGCCGGGATCGGGAATCGTGAGGCCGAGAAACTGGGCCTGCGGCACCGTCGCATCGACGAACTTCTGCCGCAACTCGTCATTGGAGAAGCGCTTGATCTTCCACTTCGTCGATGTATCGCTGTGCTGACTCGCCTGATCCGGTGGACCGAACATCATCAGCACCGGCCACCACCAGCGATCCAGCGCATTCTGCGCCATCGCCTTCTGCTCGGCGGTGCCGCGCGACAGCGTCAGCATGATCTCAAAACCCTGGCGCTGATGGAACGACTCCTCCTTGCAGACGCGGATCATCGCGCGCGCGTAAGGACCGTACGAACAGCGGCACAGCGGAATCTGGTTCATGATCGCGGCGCCGTCGACCAGCCAGCCGATCGCGCCGATGTCGGCCCATGTCAGGGTCGGATAATTGAAGATCGAGGAATATTTCGCCTTCCCCGCCAGCATCGCATCCACAAGCTCTTCGCGCGAGGAGCCGAGCGTTTCAGCGGCGGCGTAGAGATAAAGGCCATGGCCGCACTCGTCCTGC
>JBQCIZ010000658.1:0-2222 GCA_051953235.1 Nitrobacter sp.
GCGGCGGCGGAGGCATCCTCGCCGTCGGCGAGGATCATGGCGATCGGCGTATTGACCGCGACGTCGGCGGTGCCTTCCGGTACCAAAATCTTGCCGAGCGTGCCTTCATCGGTCGCCTCGACTTCCATGGTGGCCTTGTCGGTCTCGATCTCGGCAATGACATCGCCGGACTTGATGGTCTCGCCTTCCTTCTTCAGCCACTTGGCGAGGTTGCCCTTCTCCATGGTCGGCGAAAGCGCGGGCATCAGAACTTGAATTGGCATGATCGCTCCGGAAAAAAGCTGGCGCGCTTAGCGATAGATGTCGGTGTAGAGTTCGGACACGTCGGGCTCGGGATCGTGTTGCGCGAAGTCGGCGGCTGCGTTGACGATCTCGCGCACCTCCGCATCGATCTTCTTCAACTCGTCCTCGGTGACCTTGGCCGCCAGCAGACGATTGCGAACCTGCTCGATCGGGTCGGAGTCGTGACGGACCTTGTCGACCTCCTCGCGGGTCCGGTACTTCGCCGGATCGGACATCGAGTGGCCGCGATAGCGGTAGGTCTGCATCTCCAGAATGAATGGGCCATTGCCCTCGCGGCACCACTTCACCGCCTTGTCGCCGGCCGCCTTCACGGCACGCACGTCCATGCCGTCGACCTGCTCGCCGGGAATATTGAAGGACACGCCGCGCTTGGAAAAATCCGTCTGGGCCGACGAGCGCGTCACCGACGTACCCATGGCGTAGCGGTTGTTCTCGATGATGTAGATCACCGGGAGCTTCCACAGCTCGGCCATGTTGAAGCTTTCGTAGACCTGGCCCTGATTGGACGCACCGTCGCCGAAATACGCGAGGCTGACATTGTCGTTGCCGCGATAGCGATTGGCGAACGCAAGCCCGGTGCCGAGCGAGACCTGCGCGCCGACAATGCCGTGACCGCCGAAGAAATTCTTCTCCATGCTGAACATATGCATGGAACCACCCTTGCCCTTGGAATAACCGCCGCGGCGTCCGGTGAGTTCGGCCATCACACCCTTGGCATCCATGCCGCAAGCCAGCATGTGACCGTGATCGCGGTAACCGGTTATGACCTGATCGCCGTCCTTCAGCGCCATCTGCATGCCGACCACGATCGCTTCCTGGCCGATGTAGAGATGACAGAAGCCGCCGATCGCGCCCATTCCGTAGAGCTGGCCGGCCTTTTCCTCGAAGCGCCGGATCAGCAGCATGTCGCGCAGGGCCTGAAGATCCTGCTCGCGCGTGAATTCGGGGGGAGACGGGCTGCGGGAGTCGTTGCCTGCTGCCTGCGCGGCGCTCTTCTTTGGTGCGGCCATAGGAAAACCGAAAACGAGAAAGGATATCCCTCTCTAACCCAACTCAGAGCGGCTTGAAAGCAGCGTGTGATCAAAGCGATGCTGCCCGTCTCTTGCACTGCAGCGAGACGCGAAATTTTTGTGACCGAAATCTCGGGTTTTTGAAATTAGACACAATCGGGTGTGAGCCGAACGGCCGCGTTCGCGGCACGCGGACGATCGGTCGCGATCACGACGGCCGACGATTACTTCGGATTGATCGATTACTTCGGACGGATGACGTGAACCAGCTCTTGCGGGCTGGCGTAGTCGAGCTGATAGCGGACGCGCTCGTCGAGCATATCGGGATCGATCCCACTCGATCGCAGCAGCGACACCCGCTGTTCGCCCTCGGCCCGCTCCTTCTTCAAACGCGCCAGCTCGGATGTCAGCGCGATGATTTCCTGATCGAGCTCCTGCCGGGCATTCAGGCCGTACTTGCCGGTGTAGGCATTGACGCCGAAATAGCCAACGATCATCGCCGCCATCGTGTAGAGGGCGAGCCCGGTAAGCACCGATTTGAGTCGTGAGCGCGAGACCATGACCCACGATGCGGCGACGCGGTTAATGCTTCGCTAAGAATCGCGCCGCCGCCGCAGCCGGGACGGCTATTTCTTCTGCTGCGCCACCCAGGCGTCGAAGGCCTTGATGTAGTTTTCGAGAAATTCCCGCGTGGGTGCCTTGACCAGTTCGCCCTTGTCGTCGAACGCATCGCCGATGCCGCCGACATACGCTTCCGGCTGCTGCAGAACGGCGATGTTGAGGAAGGTCAGTGACTGCCGCAAGTGATGGTTGGCGCCGAACCCGCCGATTGCGCCGGGCGAATTGCTGATGACACCACCGGGCTTGCGATCGAACACGCTCTGCCCGTAGGGACGCGATCCGACATCG
>JBQCIZ010000659.1:0-6733 GCA_051953235.1 Nitrobacter sp.
AAGGCGTGCAGGTGGTTACTTGATCACCATCTCCGTGAACGGATGCACGTAGGCCTGCAGCATCACGAACAGGCCGACGAGGCAGGCCAGCGTGATCGAGTGCTTGAACACGAAGCGCAGGATGGTGCCTTCATGTCCGTACCAGTTGGTCGCGGTCGAGGCGACGACGATCGACTGCGCGTCGATCATCTTGCCCATCACGCCGCCCGAGGAGTTCGCCGCGCTCATCAGGATCGGCGACAGGCCGAGCTGCTGCGAGGTGATCTTCTGCAGGTTGCCGAACAGCACGTTGGAGGCGGTGTCCGATCCCGTCAGCGCCACGCCGAGCCAGCCGAGCAGGGTGCCGAAGAAGGGATACAGTACGCCGGTCGCCGCGAAAGCGAGACCGAGCGTGGCGTCGATGCCCGACAGGCGGGTCAGGGTGCCGATCGCCAGCATCGCCGAGATGGTGATCAGCGACACCGCGCAGATCTTCAGCGTCCGGCCATAGATCGCAATGATCTTGCCGGGGCCAAAACCCATCACGAAGCCGGAGATGATCGCGGCGATCAGCATCCCGGTGCCGGTATAGGACAGCCAGGTGAAAGAGAACACCGCGCCTTCCGGCGTTGGCTTCGGCACGATCGGAGCGACCTTCATGATCATCTTGTCGAGATCGGGCACCGCGTAGTTCCACGTGGCCCACGGATTGACTGCGGCCTTGAATCCGCCCGTGCCCCAGATCAGCAGCACGATGCAGACGATGATCCATGGCACCAGCGACGACCAGATTTGAGCCGACGTCAGCTTCGGCATCGTCGTGCTCATGTCCGGCTTGGCGAGATCGGCCGAAATATCGTGGCTGCGCAGCGCTGGTGAGGTCCACAGCGTCTTCGGCTGCCAGATCTTCAGGAAGCCGATCAGGCACGCCATCGAGATCAGCGACGCTCCGATGTCGACGATCCACGGATTGATGTAGTTCGAGATCAGGAATTGCGGGACCGCGAACGAGACGCCGGTGACGAGAATCGCGGGCCAGACTTCTTTCATGCCCTTCCAACCGGCGAACGCCCACACCACCCAGAACGGCACGATCAGCGAGAAGATCGGCAACTGACGGCCGACCATCGCACCGAGCAAGTAGGGATCGAGACCGGTCACCGAGGCAAGACCCTGGATCGGCGTTCCCAGCGCGCCGTAAGCGACGGGTGCGGTATTCGCGATCAGCGAGAGACCCGAGGCGGCGAGCGGCGAGAAGCCGAGGCCGATCAGGATCGCGCCCGTGATCGCAACCGGCGTGCCGAAGCCCGACGCGCCCTCAAAGAATGCGCCGAACGAGAACGCGATCAGCAGAAGCTGCAGCCGCCGATCGGTGGTGACACCGCCAACCGCGCGTTGCAGCGTCTCGAAGCGGCCCGATGCCACGGTGAGCTGGTACATGAAGATGACGTTGAGAACGATCCAGCCGATCGGAAAGAAGCCGGTGACCACGCCGAGGACCGACGCGCGGATCGACATGCCCGCCGGCATCGTAAAAGCGAAGATGGCGATGAGATTGGCAACGATGAGCGCCACGATCGCCGCGATGTGGGCCTTTACCTTGCCGCTGGCGATCAGGACGAGCAGCGTCACGACGGGTATCGCCGCCGCGATCGTCGACAACGCTGCGCTGCCGAACGGATTGTAGACTTGATTCCACATGTGGTTCTCCCCCCACGCCATTCTTGAGCGCTCTGACCAGCGTGGATGGCCACAAGGCGCCTGGCGTTGTCATGGGGGAGGCTGGGCTTGCGAATCCGCGGACCCGCAAGCGTCCGGCCGCTGAAAAGAACGAACGGCCCCCAAGCTACGCCGTTGGTGCGATGGTATGGGTGGGCCGATTACAGTGACAAGACGGATATGGCGGCTTGGCGAGTTGTAATCTAGAATGATTCTAAAGTATAAGAAGTCGTGTGGCTAAAAGGGATTCCGGTCTGCTCCTGGGCGTCGGAGCCGACGCCTGACGCCGCCGTTTCAGTGAATTGCCGTGACCGGTCGTGGAGGGATCGCGACCATCGCGAATCAAACTGACCTCGCGGTCCCGCGCTCGGCAATGCACGGTTGAAGGCATTGGTGGATAAAAAATCAGCGATGACATCGCGTTTCGAGAGGGCTGCCGCCGTTGCCCTGACATCGCGATTGCGGTAATTCGACGGGCAATATCGACCCTGGCTGGAGACTTGACGTGGCAGATCATAGCGAAGTGGCTTACACGACGGCGGATGGAAACGACTATCCGGCGCATGAGGCGACTTATGAAGGCTTCATCAAACTGGTGAAGTACGGCACTGCCGCAATCGTTGTCATTCTCGCCCTGATGGCGATCTTCCTCGTCTGATTTCCCGGTCGCCCTTCTGACCGTCCTGAAATTTCCGTTTCACTAGCGGCGTAGCTGGTGATTTAGTCATACGTGGCCGTAGGCTGCGGGAGGCGTCATGAAGATTGCGATTGCGAAGGAAATCGATCCGTCCGAGCCACGGGTGGCCGCGACACCCGATACGGTCAAGAAGTTCAAGGCGCTTGGCGCCGACGTCGCAATCGAACCGGGCGCGGGAATGAAATCCGGTTTGCCGGATTCCGAGTTCTCGGCCGCAGGTGCGACCGTCAGCGCCGATGCGCTGAAGGACGCCGACATCGTCATCAAGGTGAAGCGGCCCGAGGCATCCGAACTCGGACGCTACAAGCGCGGCGCGCTCGCCATCGCGATCATGGACCCCTACGGCAACGAAGCCGCGCTGAAGACCATCGCCGATGCCGGCGTGTCGGCCTTCGCGATGGAGTTGATGCCGCGCATCACGCGCGCGCAGGTGATGGACGTGCTCTCGAGCCAGGCGAACCTCGCCGGTTATCGCGCCGTGATCGAGGCGGCCGAAGCTTTCGGCCGCGCCTTCCCGATGATGATGACCGCCGCGGGGACGGTGCCGGCCGCGAAGGTGTTCGGCATGGGCGTCGGCGTCGCCGGTCTTCAGGCGATCGCCACCGCGCGACGTCTGGGTGCCATCGTCACCGCGACCGACGTACGGCCGGCCACCAAGGAGCAGGTGGAAAGTCTTGGCGCCAAATTCCTCGCCGTTGAGGACGAGGAGTTCAAGAACGCACAGACCGCCGGCGGCTACGCCAAGGAAATGTCGAAGGAGTATCAGGCCAAGCAGGCCGCGCTCACTGCCGAGCATCTCAAGAAGCAGGACATCGTGATCACCACGGCGCTGATCCCTGGCCGTCCGGCGCCGAAGCTTGTCAGCGCCGAGATGGTCAAATCGATGAAGCCCGGTTCGGTGCTGGTTGACCTCGCGGTTGAGCGCGGCGGCAACGTCGAGGGCGCGAAAGCGGGCGAGATCGCCGAGGTCGACGGTGTAAAGATCGTCGGCTTCACCAACGTCGCGGGCCGCGTCGCAGCCTCGGCGTCAGGACTCTATGCGCGCAATCTGTTCTCTTTCATCGAGACGATGATCGACAAGTCGGCCAAGGCGCTCGCCGTGAACTGGGACGACGAACTGGTCAAGGCGACCGCGCTGACGAAAGACGGCGCCGTGATCCACCCGAACTTTCAGCCGAAATAAGGAGCTTCGCCATGGAGCATATCGCGCAGGCCGTCGATCCCTTCGTGTTCCGGCTGTCGATTTTCGTGCTTGCCGTGTTCGTCGGCTATTTCGTGGTGTGGTCGGTGACGCCTGCGCTGCATACGCCGCTGATGTCGGTCACCAACGCGATCTCGTCGGTGATCGTGGTCGGCGCGCTGCTCGCGGTCGGCGTCGGCATGATTTCGAGCGGCTCGGGCTGGGCGCGCGGCTTCGGCTTCGTGGCGCTGGTCTTTGCCTGCGTGAACATCTTTGGCGGCTTCCTTGTCACCCAGCGCATGCTGGCAATGTACAAGAAGAAGCAGAAGTGAGCGGCGTTCACCTCGTGGTGACGAAGACAAAGGGGGCCTGAGATGAACGCCAATCTGTCTGCACTGCTGTATCTGGTCGCGGGTGTCCTGTTCATCCTGTCGCTGCGGGGACTGTCGAGTCCCGCGTCGAGCCGTCAAGGTAATCTCCTCGGCATGATCGGCATGGCGATCGCGGTCGCCACAACGCTGGCTTCGCATCCGCCAGCCGACGGCATGGCGTGGCTGCTGGTGATCCTCGGCGTCGCCATCGGCGGCGGCATTGGCGCTGTGATCGCGCGTCGCGTGCCGATGACCTCGATGCCCGAACTGGTCGCGGCGTTCCACTCGCTGGTTGGTATGGCCGCCGTGCTGGTGGCGGCCGGCGCGTTCTACGCGCCGGAAGCGTTCGGCATCGGCACGCCCGGCCACATCCATGGGCAAAGCCTGGTCGAGATGTCGCTCGGCGTCGCCATCGGCGCGCTGACCTTCACCGGTTCGGTGATCGCGTTCGCAAAGCTGTCCGGCCGCATGAGCGGCGCGCCGATCATTCTGCCGGCGCGGCACATCATCAACATCGTGCTCGGCCTTGCGCTGATCTTCTTCATCGTCGGACTCGTGATGTCCGGCAGCGCGATGGATTTCTGGCTGATCGTGATCCTCGCGCTGGCGCTCGGCGCACTCCTGATCATCCCGATCGGCGGCGCAGACATGCCGGTTGTGATCTCCATGCTGAACTCGTATTCCGGCTGGGCTGCGGCCGGCATCGGTTTCACGCTTGGCAATTCGGCGCTGATCATCACGGGCGCGCTGGTCGGATCAAGCGGCGCGATCCTGTCTTACATCATGTGCCACGCGATGAACCGTTCGTTCTTCTCGGTGATTCTCGGCGGCTTCGGCGGCGAGACCGCGGCGACGGGTGGCGGCAGCGGCGAACAGAAGCCTGCCAAGCTCGGCTCGGCCGACGATGCGGCCTTCATCATGAAGAATGCCTCCAAGGTCATCATCGTGCCCGGCTACGGCATGGCGGTGGCCCAGGCGCAGCACGCGCTGCGTGAAATGGCCGATTCCCTGAAGAAGGAGGGCGTCGAGGTGAAGTATGCGATTCACCCCGTCGCGGGCCGCATGCCCGGCCACATGAACGTGCTGCTCGCCGAGGCCAACGTGCCCTATGATGAGGTGTTCGAGCTCGAGGACATCAATTCCGAATTCGCCCAGGCCGACGTCGCCTTCGTGATCGGCGCAAACGACGTCACCAACCCGGCCGCGGAAGAGGACAAGACCTCGCCGATCTACGGTATGCCGGTGCTGCAGGTCTGGAAGGCCGGGACCGTCATGTTCATCAAGCGCTCGCTCGCGTCGGGCTATGCCGGCATCGATAATCCACTGTTCTATCGCGACAACACCATGATGCTGCTTGGCGACGCCAAGAAGATGACGGAGAATATCGTCAAGGGCATGTAACATGACGATGTTCAACAGCGGGAGACCGACATGGCTGACAACAAGGCGAAGCGTGGAGGAAGCGATCGCAGCTTGATCGCGTTGAGTGAGGCTTACGAGGTTCGTTACTGGTCCAAGAAGTTCAAGGTCACTCCGGTCAAGCTGAAGGCCGCCGTCAAGGCCGTCGGGCATTCCGCCAAGAAGGTTGAAGCCTACATCAAGCTGCAGAAGCACAAGGCGCGTGACCGCGCGCTGATCGCGCTGAGCCAGCCTTACGAAGTCAGCTACTGGTCGAAGAAATTCAAGGTGACGCCCGCGCGGCTGCGCGCCGCGGTCAAGGCCGTCGGCCATTCCTCGAAGAAGGTCGGTGCCTATCTCGCTCCCAAGAAGGCCGTTAAAAAGAAGAAGACGGTGAAGAAGGCGAAGAAAAGCGCGAGAAAATCCACCAAGAAACGCGCCAGATAGCGCCGTTTCGGTCCTATGAGTTCGCATACCTCAATGCCGCGGTCAGCGTGGATTTTCCCCGCGCTGGCCGTGTTGCTGTTTGCAGTGTCGGAAATTTCCGGCGTCACGTTCACGCCCACCGCAAGTGGGTTGGTGATCGCGGCAGTCCTGCTGGTGATCCTGTTCGGTACCGTTTTCGCCGCTGTGCATCATGCCGAGGTGATCGCGGAGCGGATCGGCGAACCCTTCGGCACGCTGCTGCTGACGCTGGCGGTCACCATCATCGAGGTCGCCCTGATCGCGACGATCATGCTGGGCGACAAGGCGGTGCCGGCGCTGGCGCGTGACACCGTGTTCGCAGTCGTCATGATCGTCTGCAACGGGCTCGTCGGTGTCTGCATCCTGACCGGGGGATTGCGTTTTCGCGAGCAGGGCGTCCGTGTGACCGGGACCAATGTCTATCTCAGCGTGCTGATTGTCTTTGCAACCATCACGCTGGTGATGCCCAACTACACGCTGACCACGCCGGGGCCGCTGTATTCCGAATTGCAGCTCGGCTTCGTCAGCGTCGTGACCATCGTCCTCTATGCCGTCTTTCTGTATACGCAGACCGTGCTGCATCGCGACTACTTCGTCGTCGACAGCGGTTCCGGCGACGATGACGACGGGCACCTTTCGAACCGCATGCTGGCGCTGAGCGTCGCGCTGCTGCTGATCTCGCTGCTCGCCGTGGTGTTGCTGGCCAAGAAGTTCTCTCTGGTTGTCGATGCGGGCATCGCACTGGTCGGCGCGCCTGAGGCGCTTGCCGGCGTTTTGGTGGCGCTGTTGATCCTGCTGCCGGAGAGCGTTGCCGCGATTTCGGCCGCGCGTCAGAACGATCTGCAAAAGAGCATCAATCTTGCGCTGGGATCCTCGCTGGCGACGATCGGCTTGACGATTCCGGCGGTCGCGGTGGCGGCCTAC
>JBQCIZ010000660.1:0-4524 GCA_051953235.1 Nitrobacter sp.
AATCAGAATTACACGAACTATGTGCCGCCTGTCACAAATCCGGTCACCGGAACGTCGACAGTCATCCTCGATGCCACCAACAATCGCGTTCAGGGCACTTTCGACTCCTATCTTTACGACTCCAGCAATCCCTTTACGCAACTCGCAGGCTCGGTCCGGGCGCTGTTTCAGTTCGGGTCGTCGGGATCGAGCGGTGCAGCCAACAGCACGTATGTCGATGACAATAATTTTGTCGCGGTTACTCCGGCAAACTCCGTGGTCAACGGCAAAACCGTCAGCGGCGTGATTGTTTCCGCCAACAGCATTGCGATGAACCAGGTCGTCACCAGTGCCATTCCCAACCTGACGCCATGTCAGTGCGATTATACACGCTGGGGCTTCTGGCTGGCCGACTCATACAACACGACCAATACCTCGACGTCGCCTTCGGAAATCGTCATCGGGACCTGGGTCGCGGGCCGGCCTGTGGGCAGCATCAGCGATGTTCCAACGACGGGCACTGCAACTTACGCCGGGCACGTCATCGCCAACATAAACAGCGTGGGCTTCGCCGCCGGCGGCTTCTCCAACACCGTCAATTTTGGCACGCGGACCGGAGCAGTCAGCGTGACCAATCTCGACAGTACCAACTACACCGGCAACGTGTCGCTCGACACCGCCGACCCCCGCAACTTCGGCGGCACCCTTGCCGGCAGCACCGGCGGCCGCAGCATGGCGCTGCAGGGCAGCTTCTTCCAGGGCAAGACGAGCCCGGTTGGCGAAATGGGCGGAAGCGTCGCGATTTCGGGCGCCAACAACTATCTCGGCAGCGGCATTTTCGCTGCGGTCAAGCACTGACATCAGCCGCGCAGCGGCTGCGTAGATCTTCCATGATGTGTTCAATCAGCCGACCCCGGCGCGCGCCGCGCGGCGCAACGACTGCGGCGGCTGACCGAAGGCGCGGATGAATGCGCGGCGCATCCGTTCGGGATCGCCAAACCCGGTCGCGAGCGCCACGAGCTCAATTCCCTCGCTCGAGGACTGCACGCGCTCCCGCGCCACTTCGATACGCAGCCGTTCGACGGCCTTGGACGGCGTGGTGCCGGTTTCTCCGATAAAGGCGCGGGCGAAATGCCGCGTGCTCATGCCGGCGCGCTCGGCGAGATCCTCCACCCTCAGCGGCTGATCGAGGTGCTCGCGCGCCCAGCTCAGAAGCGGGCCGAAACGGCCGCTCGGCGCCTTCAGCTCGATCAGCGACGAGAACTGCGACTGCCCGCCGGAGCGCCGGTGATACAGCACGAGCTGACGCGCGGTCTCGCGCGCGATGTCCTCGCCAAAATCCTCCGTCACCATGGCGAGCGCGAGATCGATGCCGGCGGTGATGCCTGCGGAACTCCAGATATTGCCATCGCGCACGAATATCCTGTCGTGCTCGAGCTTCACCTTGGGATAGGTCGCGACGAAATGCCTTGTGCGGCGCCAGTGCGTGGTGGCGCGGCGGCCATCGAGCAGGCCGGCTTCCGCCAGCACGTAGGCGCCCGAGCAGACGCTGGCGACGCGAACGCCGCGCTTTGCCATCGCGCGCACGAAGCCCAGCGTCTTCGGACATTGCGATGCCGCGTGAACTCCCTCACCTCCTGCGACGATCAGTGTCGAGAGCGCGCCTGCGGACCGGATGCCTCGCGCCATCAGTTCGACGCCCGACGAACTCTTGACCGGGCCCGGCGCGACGGCGAGCACGCGAATGGTGGCAGGTTTCGATGCGAGGCGTCCTGCGATCTCGAATGTGGAAATCGGTCCGGTCGCATCCAGCAACTGGAAGTCGGGAAAGACGAGTACGCCGATCATCGTGACCGCCTATGTCTTAAAACGAGGGATATATGCCATTTAAGACACAAGAGCATCATGGCAGGGTCGCTACGTCAAGCGAAACCACAGACACCGGAGACCCATACATGACCGCTCCGCTCCACATCGGCCTTCTGATCTTTCCGAAAGTGACGCAACTCGATTTCACCGGACCGCTTCAGGTGTTCGCCCGCGTGCCCGGCGCGACGGTGCATCTGATCTGGAAGCGCATCGAACCGGTGCCGAGCGATTCCGTTCTGGTGTTGACGCCGACCGTGACGTTTGCCGATTGCCCCCAACTCGATGTGATCTGCGTGCCCGGCGGCGCCGGTACCGACGATCTCGTCAACGACGCGGAGACACTGGACTTCCTCCGCAGCCAGGCCGCAGGCGCGCGCTATGTGACATCGGTCTGCACGGGATCGCTGGTGCTCGGCGCAGCGGGCCTGCTGCGCGGCTATCGCGCCACCACGCACTGGTCGGCGATGGATTATCTGCCGCTGTTCGGCGCGACACCGGAGAAAAGCCGCGTCTGCATCGACCGCAACCGCATCAGCGGCGGCGGCGTGACCGCGGGCATCGATTTTGCGCTGACACTGGCCGAGATCCTGTCCGATCGCCGGACCGCGGAAGCAATCCAGTTGACGCTGGAATACAATCCGGCGCCGCCCTTCCAAGCGGGATCGCCCGACACCGCGCCGGTGGAGGTGCTTGCATTTCTGAAGGACAGGCTTGGCCCGAGCGCACAGCGGCGAAGCGATGCCGTCAAACGCGCGGCAGCGCGGCTCTCGTAACGCATGAAGTGCTGAGATGGACCCGCGCTGAATGTCTCAGCGCGGAAAGTGTTCCGACTTACGCGGGCGTCCAGTTATGTCGGCGTCCAAGGCTGATAATCGCCGGTCGCCTTCGGACGGCGGCCGCTCGCCATCGTCGAACCGGAAGGCCGGTAAGCGGCCGGCGTTCCGGTCATGTTGGGCACATGCGGCTTCTGCCACTCGCGCGGCTGATAGTTTTCATCGATCGGCGGCACATCGACGGTGTGATGGATCCAGCCATGCCAGTCCGGCGGAATGCGGGTGGCTTCGGCGTAGCCATTATAGATCACCCAGCGCCGCTCGAACCCGAGCGTCGGATCGATCTTGCCGCCGCGCGTCCGGTAGTAGCGGTTGCCCTGCCCGTCCGTGCCGACCAGTTCACCGAAGCGCCACGTCCAGAGTTGCGTGCCAAACGTCTGGCCGTTCCACCAGGTAAAGAGCTTGAGGAAAAACTGCTTCATATCTCGGAATCCATCGCCGCGCGTCATCGGTTGATGACATTCCGCCGCGGTCTTGTCCAGCGCGAGACGCGGCAAAACAGCGCGATTCGGCCTGCTTCTGGGCTCTCAGCGGCGGCTTGCATGACAATTCTGTCATGAAGATTGCGGAACTTCGAGGGCGACGCCACGTTGGTCACGTGAGCAATGAACGCATCAAATTCGATGATCACACGGACTTCGAAATGGAGTAGCCCAATGTTGAAGAACAAATTCGTTACCGCGGCCGCAGCGCTCGCGTTTGCAGTTCCGCTCGCCATCGCGTCGCCGAGCTTTGCCCAGGTCGGCGGACATGGTCACGGCGGCCATGGCGGTGGTCACGGCGGCGGCCACATGGGCGGGCATATGGGTGGCGGGCATATGGGCGGTGCCCGCATGGGCGGCGGCGGCGCCCACTTCAGCGCTCGCGTGGGCGGCGGAGGTGGCGGCACTCACTTCGCGGGCGGCCGCGGATGGCACGGTGGCGGCGGTCACTGGCATGGCGGACATCGCCACGGCGGTGGCGGCTTCTTCCCTGGCGTTGTCGCGGGAGCGCTGGTCGGTGGCGCGCTGGCGTCGAGCGGGCCCTATTATTATGACGACGGCTATTACGGATATTATGACGACGGTCCGGCCGTCGAGGTCGTTCCGGATGGAGGCGGCGATAGCGTTGCCTACTGCCAGCAGCGCTACAGGTCCTACGACGTCGCGAGCGGAACCTATCTCGGCTACGACGGCCTGCGGCATCCCTGCCCGTAATTGCCATCGGATATCGCCGGACGGCGAGACCGGATAATCGATTCAGGACAGAGGCGGTGCATCGTGCACCGCCTCTTGTTTCGATACGCATGCCTCATGATCGCATCGCGAGCGCCACACCGCCGAGCGCGAGCACCAGCGCTGCGAATTCCCTGACACCGAGCGCCTCGTGTAGCATCGCGCCTGACGCCAGCACACCGACCACCGGCACCAGTAGCGTGCCGATCGACGCGGTCGCGGCCGGCAACCGCTGCAACGCCGCGAACCAGCAGACATAGCAGACGCAGAACTGGATCAGCGTCATGTAGGCCATCGACAGCCAGCCGGTGCCTGAGAGCGCGGCAAAATTCGCCTGTTCGAAAGCAAGCCCGATGATGGCGATCGGCAGACAGCCAAGACCGATCTGCCACGTCGCAAACGACATCGGCGGGAGCGCGAACGGAAAGTGCTTGGTCAGCACCGTTCCGAGTCCGACGCATACGGCGCCGGCGAAAGCACAGAGATAGCCCGGCACCTTGCCGAGGCTCGCTTCAAATCCGTTGCCCGCGATCAGCACGCTGATGCCGGCCAGCGCGATCGCCAGCGCAATGGCGCGCAACATGGAAACCCGCTCGCCAAGGATCGGCCATGCCAACAGCGCCACCCAC
>JBQCIZ010000661.1:0-4559 GCA_051953235.1 Nitrobacter sp.
GCGCGCCACAGGATGGCGCGCATCGGCGGCGACAGGATCTGTGAAAGCGCCTTGACGGCGGCGTCGATCATGATGGTCGGTCCTCTCTGGCGCGTGGCGCTGGTGACGTAGAGACGATGTGCGGCTTCGGCAAGAGGTTCAGTTGAACGCCATGCCGCCGCTCATCGCCACGGTCTGCCCGGTCATGTAGGCGTTGTCGACCAGCATCATGACCGCCTGCGCCACCTCGTCGGCCTGTCCGAGGCGGCCGAGCGGAATACGCTGCGCGAGTTCAGGCCGGCCGCGCATCATGTCGGTCTCGATCAGCGACGGCGCGACTGCGTTGACGGTGATGCCGTCCTTGACGAGGCGCGCCGCATATCCGCGCGTCAAACCCTCCATGCCGGCCTTCGAGGCATTGTAGTGCGGGCCGATGGCACCGGCGCCGCGCGCAGCACCGGAAGAGACGTTGACGATGCGGCCCCATCGGCGCGCGCGCATCGATGGGACGACCGCCTGCGTACACAGGAACGCGGATTTGAGGTTCACGAGGATGGTGCGGTCGAAATCTTCCTCGGTCAGCCGATCGAGGTCACGGACGATGGCGATGCCGGCATTGTTGACGAGAATATCGATCGGGCCGAGCGCAGTAGTGATCTCGGCGGCCATCCGTGTCACGTCCGCACCCTGCGACACGTCGGCGCGTACCGTTACCGCGCGGCCACTGCTCGCGGTGATCTGACCGACAACGGCCTCGGCATCCGCAGCGCGCTCCCGATAGTTCACCGCGACCGCGGCACCGCGCTCGGCGAGCGCCCGCGCAATCGCCGCGCCGATGCCGCGCGAGCCGCCGGTGACGAGCGCAACGCGGCCGTTCAGGTGCTTCGTCATGATGTCCTCGCTGACGGATCCGGCCGAAAATATTGAGCCGATCTACAGGAGTGGGCCTTTGCCTGTCTTGCTGGCCTTCCTTGCCCGTGGTTCACTTTATACGGGTATTGGGGAGTAATTGCCATGTCAGGTTTTAATTTGTCTATTCCCGCGCTTTGCGGGATTGCGATGCTGCTTGCCGGTTGCGGTTCGTCGTCGATCTGGACCGCCTATTATCAAGGACAGGTACCTGCGGACATTGATGGTGCCGTACTCGACTACGCTTTGGCCCAAGGAGAGGTGACGCTGACCGCTGACTACAAGAACGGTCACCTCACGATCTCAGCACCACAATCCATAAAGGCCACGGCGGACTACGGTGATGTTCATCATCTAGTCTACGATCACAACAATTTCTCCGATGATGAGATCGAGATAAAAATGGACGGAGCCTTGGTCACGTCGCTTTCTTCGACGACTGAGGACAAGTCGACCGCGGTGGCGAAGGGCATCACTGATCTGATCACGCAAGTCGGTCAGACCAGGAAGGACGTACTGGAAAATATCGCAGTTGTGGAGAAGAAGAAAAACGACGACAAGCCGCCGCCGACTTGCTCCGACATGCAATGGGTCCAAAGTTACAATCTAACTCATGGTTCTGTTGGAAGAGGCTACTATACGACACCTCACGACGACGGCTGCTCGCTTTCAATCACGATTGCGCCGAAGCCTCAGCCCAGACACATCCTGGGTGTTTCCGGCTTCGTTGCGCCGTTGGCCACCGAGCAGTCCATACAACTATGCGATCATGTCTTCTGTTTCCGCCGTGCGGGGGTCTACACCGTTACGGCAACAGCCGAGGTGAACAATCATGGCATCAAAACTCCGGCTGGACCGATCACCTTCGATGTCATGGCGCCTTCCCTGAAACTCGCCTTCATTCGCTTCAACCGGCGGGCCTTCGTCGCCAACAAGACTGAAATCGAATTCCAGAACGGCATCGTCTCGCGCTTTCATGCCAAGAATCCGAGCGAGGTGGTTGGCTTCCTGGAATTCCCGACGCAGGTTCTGAAGGGCGTGAGCGCCGCGATCATCATCCACTGATCGGGCGGCTAGGCACCCGGCGGCGCTGGATCGCGTCAGCCCCCAAAAGGGAACCCGTTCGGTTCCGAGGGGTTGGTTGAACGGTCCGGCGCCGACATCATGGGTGCCGGAGCAACTTGAAGGCGAGGGGGAGTATGGGGCGACACCTGCGCCGATCCACGATCGGGACGGCTTGTTTTCTGTTGCTGCCGGTGGCCTGCCTGGCTGCTGCAAATCACGGCGAAGCCGCCGCGCGTCCGTCGGAATTCCTGCTGATCGCCCAGATCGCGCTGCTGATCGCTGTCGGCCGCGGGCTCGGCGAGATCATGCAGCGGATCGGCCAGCCCTCGGTGATCGGCGAACTGCTCGGCGGCCTGCTGCTCGGACCGTCGGTGTTCGGCTGGCTGTGGCCGGCGGCGCAGCACGCGATCTTCCCGCCGAGCCCTGAGCAGAAGGCGCTGATCGAAGGCCTCGCCCAGTTCGGCATCCTGCTGCTGCTGTTGCTGACCGGCATGGAGACCGACCTGAAACTGGTGCGGAAGGTCGGGCGGCCCGCGTTCTTCATTTCCATCGCCGGCATTGTCGTACCCTTCGCCTGCGGCTTCGCGCTCGGGCAAGCCTTGCCGGACAGCCTGCTGCCGCATCCGGAGGCCCGGCTTGTCGCCTCACTGTTTCTCGGCACCGCGCTGTCGATCTCGTCGGTCAAGATCGTCGCGGTGGTGGTGCGCGAAATGAATTTCATGCGCCGCAACCTCGGTCAGATCATCGTGGCGACGGCGGTGCTCGATGACACCATCGGCTGGATCATCATCGCGGTGATCTTCAGCCTCGCCTCGGGCGGGCATCTCGATCTCATATCGCTGGCGAAAGCGGTCGGCGGTACGCTGGTTTTCCTCGCGGTCAGCCTGACCATCGGCCGCCGTCTCGTGTTCAAACTGATCCGGTGGGCGAACGACAATCTGGTCAGCTCGGCTGCGGTCATCACCGTCATCCTGCTGCTGATGAGCGCGATGGCGATGACCACGCACCTGATCGGCGTTCACACCGTGCTCGGCGCGTTCGTCGCCGGCGTGCTGGTCGGGGAATCGCCGATTCTCACCGGCCAGATCGACGAGCGGTTGCGCGGCCTGATCAGCAGCCTGTTCATGCCGGTGTTCTTCGGTCTCGCCGGATTCAGCGCCGACCTCACCGTGTTGAAAGACCCGACGCTACTGATGTTGACCGGTGCGCTGATCCTGATTGCGAGCCTCGGCAAGTTTGGCGGCGCTTTCGCCGGCGGGGCGATGGGTGGATTGAGCGGGCGGGAGTCGCTGGCGCTTGCCAGTGGCATGAACGCGCGCGGCTCGACCGAGGTCATCATCGCCACCATCGGCCTGTCGATGGGGGTGCTGAGCCAGAACATGTTCACCATGATCGTCACCATGGCTGTTGTCACCACCATGGCAATGCCGCCGATGCTGCGCGCGGCGCTGGCGCGGGTTCCGCTTGGAAAGGACGAGAAGGCGCGGCTGGAGCGCGAGGAGGCCGAAGCGAAAGGCTTCGTGTCCAATCTCGAACGGTTGCTGCTGGCGGTCGACGAAAGCGTCAATGCGACATTCGCCGCAACCATCGCAGGGCTGGTGGCGGGCTCGCGCGGCCTGCCGATCACGGTTCTGCATGTCGGCGCGCAGGCGAAATCGCAGGAGAAGAAGAAGGGCGAGGAAGAAAGCGCGGAGAACACCGTACGCAACGCCGCCAAGGCCATCGCCGAGCTCGACGAGGAAAACGCGTCGCGCGACGTCGATGTCACGACGCGCAGTCGCCGCGCCCGGCCCAAGGATGCGGTGGCCGACGAGGCGCGCAAGGGCTTCGATTTGCTGCTGGTCGGCATGGACAAGGTGGTCGGCGCCAAGGGTTACGACAAGAAGATCGACGAGGTCACGCGCGGCTTCGAGGGGCCGGTCGCGCTGGTGGCGGCGCGGGGCAAGCATCTCGAACAGCCGGCCAGCAATGTGTTCCGCATTCTGGTCCCGGTGTCGGGCAGCGGCGTGTCCCGGCGCGGCGCCGAGGTGGCGATCGCGCTGGCGCGCACCAGCCTCGCGCCGATGCAGGTAATTTATGTCGCGACCACGCGGGACAAGACGCCGCGGCAGAGCGCCAGCATGTCGATGATGCACGAGGAGGCGATCCTGAAGGATATCGGCGTGCTGGCGTCGCGCTACGACGTGACCGTTCATACGATCATGCACGCGAACATGTCGCCCGATAAGGCGATCCTGCAGGAAATCCGCAACACCCGCGCCGATCTCGTGGTGATGGGCGTCGACCGGGTCAAGGGTGATACCTTGAACTTCGGCGGCGTCGCCGCGTCCGTGATCGAGCAATCCGAGGTGTCGGTTCTTCTGGTGTCGAGCGGCGACAGCGAGCCGAGGCGCGGCGCGTCGGATTAGAGTCAATCATCTTGGAACGGAAACGGATGACAGCCTCTTCACCTCTCCCCGCCGGGGAGAGGTCGCGCCGGGCGCGGGTGAGGGGGCGTTTCAATATAGAGACCGTACCCCCTCACCCAACCCTCTCCCCAGGGGGGAGGGAGCATTCTTCGTTTCTCGGAAAACGTTTCGGGCAAATCTGAAATGCGCTGGTGAGGT
>JBQCIZ010000662.1:0-5259 GCA_051953235.1 Nitrobacter sp.
TTCCGGCAACGCCACCGCCGCCGAGCCATCGTCGGCCATGATGATGTGATCGGTCGCGAGCGCGAGTTCATAGCCGCCGCCGGCCGCGGTGCCGTTGACGACGCAAATGAACTTCTGGCCGGAATTCTCACTGGAATCCTCAAGCCCGTTGCGGGTCTCGTTGGTGAACTTGCAGAAGTTGACCTTATGCGCGTGGGTGGAGCCCGCGAGCATGCGGATGTTGGCGCCGGCGCAGAACACGCGATTCTTGCCCGAGCGCATCACCACGACCTTCACCTCGGGATGCTCAAAGCGGAGCCGCTGCACAGCGTCCGCGAGTTCGATGTCGACGCCGAGATCGTAGGAATTCAGCTTGAGCTGGTAGCCTTCGAACAGGCCGCCGTTCTCATCGACATCCATGGTCAGGGTGGCGACGTCGCCATCAACAGCGAGCTTCCAGTGCCGGTAGCGCGACGGATCGGTCTGGAAATCGATGTATTTGGCGCCACCCGCGAGGACGCGATCTTCTCCGGCCATTTGCCACCCTTGATGTCTTGAGATCCTGCATAATAATGCACGTTAACGAGCGCGTCTAGGGTAAAAACACAAAAATATGCATTTTGTTTCATAGGCGGGTGGCGGCTGAAATATCGAGCCAGTCGGCCGCGGTAAGCGGTCCCTGGGTCAACCGCAACTTAAGTTGGGCGGCCAATGCCGCGCTCGGAAAGCCATCGGCGAAACCGGCGCCGCCCGCTGTCGCCTTACGCACGCCGAGTTCGTTGAGCTCCGCGAGCGCTTCGCTGAACAGCCGCGCGGCCGCGCTGGCGCGCTGCATCCGGAGCTTGAGGTTGGCGTTGGCGATCTGGATGCAGGCCCGCAGCAGGATACGCTCGCGACCGCCCTGCGGCGCCGCCGCCCACACCGCTTCCAGGATTTCGTGGGATTCCCAGAAAAAGCCGGCGTCGTTCAGCCCGAGACCGTAACGCAGCGCTGGATGGCGCGCGGGCACAAAACCTTCGAACCGCGCCGGCACCAGCGCCAGCGCCAACGCAAGAGTCTCGTGATCGGCCTCCGTGGTCTCGCCGGGCACATGAGCCCAGCGCGGCACCGCCAGATTCACGCTTGTGAATGAGGAGGCCATCACGCGTCCCTCGCGGGCGCGCGCGATCTAGGCCGCGCGATGCGGCGCGCCTTCATGCACGTGCAAAATCCGATCGGCAAAATCTGCGATCGTTGCAAGGGTCGACTCCGCGGCCTCGCGATGCGGCGAATGGCCGGCACCGGCAATCAATGAAATATCGACCGGACAATAGCACTCTTCCTGCGCGATTTCGATCTGGCGCGAGGTTCCGTACTGGTCGTCCTCGCCCTGCACGATGGCAACCGGCACACGCACATAAGCGAGATAGTCCGAAATGTCCCAGTCGCGGAACGCGGGGTCGAGCCACGCGCCATTCCAGCCATAAAAGGCGTTGTCGACGTGTCTGTGCCAGCGCGCCAGTTTCGGCTTCAGATCACCCTGCTCGTACATCGTCCTGATCGCGGCGATGGACTTTACCGAGATATCCTCGACGATGAAGTGCGGCGCTATCAGCGCGAGCCCCCTGATGCGATGGTCCTGAATGCCTCCGGCGTAGATCGCCGCGATCGACGCGCCGTCGGAGTGTCCGACCAGAAGCCCGCGGCGGAAACCGATGGTCTCGAGGATCTTCGGCAGCACATCGAGCGCTTCGCGATGCATGTAGTCCACCGGGCGCGGCAGTTTCGCCGGGCTCGACGCGCCGTAACCGCTACGCGAATACGCGAACACGCCCATGCCAGTTCGCGCCTGCAGCTTCTCGGGAAAATCTCCCCACAGCCCGACCGAGCCGAGGCCTTCATGCAGCATCACCAGGGTCGGCGCGGCGTCGGGAGCAGGCCCGATCAAGCGGTATTCGAGTTCGGCGCCGTCGATAGAGAGGAAGCCGGTGGGGGACAATGTGGTCATGATCCGCAGTTTCCGCACAGCAATTCAATGTCGTCTCCGCGAAGGCGGGGACCCATACGCCGTGTCGTTGATATTGAGGCAGGCGCTTGTGTCCTTATTGCATCGTATCCCCACCCGAACTGATGCCAGGGGTTATGGGTCCCCGCCTTCGCGGGGATGACGGCTTTTGATGTTGCAGCTCTGTGCATCAAGCTTTGCTGCTTTCGCCCTCGCGCAGCTTGAAGCGCTGGATCTTGCCCGTCGCGGTTTTCGGCAGAGTATCCACCACGTCGATCCAGCGTGGATATTTCCACGGCCCGATCTTCTGCTTCACATGCTCCTTCAACGTCTCGTGCAGCCCGTCGGTCCCTGCCCCCGGCTTCAGCACCACGAACGCCTTCGGCTTCAGCAGACCTTCGGGATCGGCTTCGGGAACGACGGCTGCTTCCGCCACGGCCGGATGGGTGATCAATGCGCTCTCGACCTCGAACGGCGAGACCCAGATGCCCGACACCTTGAACATGTCGTCGGCGCGGCCGCAGAAGGTGTAGCGGCCGTCCGCATCGCGGATGTACTTGTCGCCGGTGCGGGTCCAGTGGCCTTCGAACGTCCGCCGGCTTTTTGCCCGCTGATTCCAGTAGCCTTCGCCGGCCGACGGCGCATCGACCAGCAGTTCGCCGACCTCGCCATCGGCAACGTCCGCGCCGGCTTCGTTGACGAGACGCACGCGATAGCCGGGCACCGGACGGCCCGACGAGCCGTATTTGATATCGCCAGGCGCATTGGACAGAAAGATGTGCAGCAGTTCGGTCGAACCGACGCCATCGAGAATGTCGGCGCCGAAGCGCGATTTCCAGGCATTGCCGACGGATTCAGGCAGCGCTTCACCGGCCGATGTGCAGATGCGCAGTTTTGCGCCGCCGCTTTCCGATCTCATCGCCTCGTCGTTCAGCATCGCCGCGAACAGCGTCGGCACGCCGAAGAATATGCTGGGGTTATAACGGCGCATCAGTTCGAACATCCGCGCCGGCGTCGGCCGTTCGGAATTCAGCACCGTGCTGGCGCCGACCGACATCGGGAACGTCAATGCATTGCCGAGGCCGTAGGCGAAGAACAGCTTTGCTGCGGACAAGCCGACATCGTCTTCGCGAATGCCGAGCACCTGCTTCGCATAGGTGTCCGCGGTCGCCGCCAGATTCGAATGCAGGTGACGCACGCCCTTCGGCATACCGGTCGAGCCCGATGAGTAGAGCCAGAACGCCGGCTCGTCCGCATGGGTCGCCGCGGTCGCGAACGTATCGCCTTCCCTGGCGATCTCGTCCGACAGTTTCTTGTGTCCGCTGGCATCAGTGCCGGACACGACGACATGTTCGAGCGCCGGCAGACGGCCGATGACATCCTTCACGACCGGCAGCAGCGCTTCCGAGATGAACAGCACCTTGGCGCGGCAGTCGGCGAGCACATAGGCGTATTGATCCGCGGTCAGCAGCGTGTTGAGCGGAACGGGAATGACGCCCGCGCGTATCGCGCCGAGGAACACGATCGGGAAATCGACGGTGTCCAGCATGATCATCGCGACGCGCTCTTCGCGGCGGACGCCGAGACGGCGCAGCAGGTTGGCGAGACGCCGGGTTTCTGTCTGCAACGCACCGTAGGTCATATCGGAAACGGTGTCGGTAAAGGCGAGCTTGCCGCCACGGCCCTCGTCGACATTGCGGTCGAGCAGCCAGGTGACGGCGTTATAAGACCCGGACAAACCGCTCATGTGCCGCCCCGACGGACAGCGCGAGCAAAATCCCTGTTGATCACGGCCCCTCTCCTCCCGAATTTTGAATTATAATTCATATAAAGTCACTGGCTGCGCTTGCTGTCAATCCTCTCCGGCATTATCTTTCCAGAAATTGCGGTTGCCGACAGCGAACGGCGGGTCATGACCGAACATTCCGATCCCGAAAGTGCCTTTCTCGAACAACTCGGCCAGCGTGTCCGCACCATGCGCGGACTGCGCGGCATGTCGCGCAAGGTGCTGGCGAAAGTCTCCGGCATTTCGGAGCGCTACATCGCGCAGCTCGAAAGCGGCAAGGGCAATGTCTCCATCGTGCTGTTGCGCCGTGTCTCGAACGCGATGGGCGCACACCTCGAGGACCTGATCCCGGACGGCGATCCCGCACCGGACTGGCCTGTGATCCGCGATCTTCTGCGCAAGGCAACCCCGGCGCAGATGGCCCACGCCAAGGAGATCCTGACCGGGCACGGCGCGAACGCGGCATCCGCATCGCGCGGCATGTCATTCGCGGGCATTGCCCTGATTGGCCTGCGCGGCGCCGGCAAGACCACGCTCGGCCGAAAACTCGCGGACAAGATCGGCTGGACGTTTGTCGAACTGAACAAGGAGATCGAACGGCAGAACGGCTTGTCGGTAGCCGAGATCATCGCGCTGTACGGCCAGGAAGGCTTTCGCCGCATGGAGCAGGCGGCGCTGGGACAACTGCTGGCGCGCAAGGAACTGACGGTGCTGGCGACCGGCGGCGGCATCGTCTCGGAGCCGCTGACGTTCGATCTGATCCTGTCGTCGTTCTATACCATCTGGCTGAAGGCCAAACCGGAAGAGCACATGGCGCGGGTGCGGCAGCAGGGCGATCTGCGCCCGATGGCCGACGATCGCTCCGCGATGGCCGAGTTGCGCACCATCCTGCTCAGCCGCGAACCGCTGTATGCCCGCGCCTCCGCCGTGGTCGATACGGCCGACCTGTCGGTGGATGCAGCCGCCGCGCGCCTGATCGGCGCGGTGGCGCCGGTCGTCGCACCGGAGGCGAAGGTTTTCGCGCGAGGCTCGCAGCGTGCCGCCTGCAATCGCAGCACGGAACAATTCTGCTTAGAGCAGCCACGAGATAGTTAGCTGTTCGAGCCTGAGACAGGATGGTCGTCCATGCTGATGGAGCAATCTCGTCCATCGCCGTCCGCCATGCCGGACCGGCGCCGCGTCGTGATCGTCGGCGGGGGATTTGGCGGACTTGAAGCGGCGCACCACCTCGCAGGCGCACCGATGAACATCACGCTCGTCGACCGCCGCAACCATCACCTGTTTCAGCCGCTGCTCTATCAGGTCGCAACAGCCTCGCTTGCAACGTCGGAAATCGCCTGGCCGATCCGGCACCTGCTGCGTCGGCGCGAGGACGTTTCCACGGTCCTCGGCACGGTTGAGAGCATCGATACGGCACACCGGCGGGTGGTCCTCGCCGATGGGGCGGAGATCGCCTACGACTATCTGATCCTCGCGACCGGCGCGCGGCACGCCTATTTCGGCCACGACG
>JBQCIZ010000663.1:0-2650 GCA_051953235.1 Nitrobacter sp.
AGGCATCCGCGATCCCGAGATGCGGCTCGCAAGCTATCCGCATCAATTGTCGGGCGGCCAGCGTCAGCGCGTCATGATCGCCATGGCGCTCGCCAACGAGCCGGATCTTTTGATTGCGGACGAGCCGACCACGGCGCTCGACGTCACCGTTCAGGCGCAAATCCTGAAACTGCTGGCGGACATTAGGGCGCGGGTTGGGATGAGTCTTCTGTTCATCACCCACGACCTCGGCATCGTTCGCCGCATCGCCGATCGGGTCTGTGTCATGCACAGCGGAAAGATCGTGGAGAATGGGCCGGTCGAACAGGTCTTCACCGCACCACAGCACGCCTATACACGCGAGTTGCTGGCTGCCGAGCCGACGCCGGAGCCGGCGCCGCCGCGGCCGGAGTCGCCGGAGGTGATTTCCACCGACAACCTCAAGGTCTGGTTTCCGATCCGGCGCGGATTGCTGCGCAAGACGGTCGGCCACATCAAGGCGGTGGACGGCGTGACGCTCAAGGTCCGCAAGGGCGAGACGCTTGGCGTGGTCGGCGAATCCGGCTCCGGCAAGACGACACTCGGACTGGCGTTGTTGCGGCTGATCTCGTCGGACGGCCCCATCGTGTTCCTCAGCAACAATATCCAGGGTCTGAGTTTCAAGGAGATGCGGCCGTTCCGCCGCGACATACAGATCGTGTTTCAGGATCCGTTCGGAGCGTTGAGCCCGCGTATGTCGGTCGGCGACATCGTGGCCGAGGGCCTGAGCGTACATCAGCGCTCGCTGTCGGACGCCGAGCGTGAGGCGCGGGTGATCAAGGCGCTGAAGGACGTGGGCCTCGATCCTGCGACGCGTTTCCGCTATCCGCACGAATTCTCCGGCGGTCAGCGTCAGCGTATCAGCATCGCGCGGGCCGTGGTGCTGGAGCCGAATTTCGTCGTGCTGGACGAACCGACCAGTGCCCTCGACATGCTGTTCCAGGCGCAGATGGTCGATCTATTACGCGACCTGCAGCGCAAGCGCGACCTGACCTACATGTTCATCTCTCACGACCTGCGCGTGGTTGCCTCGTTGGCAAGTCATCTCATCGTGATGCGCCATGGCAAGGTGGTCGAGGAGGGGCCGGCGTCGGTGCTGTTCAAGAATCCGGCGTCGGATTATACGCGGGCACTGTTTGCCGCGGCCTTCCGCATCGAAACCAAGCCGGGTGGCCCAGCGGCACAGTAGGTCAGTCCAATCGCCTCACGCTGGTCACGGCACTGCCAGCGGCCTTGATGCGGGCAACGGCATCGTGAATGCTTTCAATGGCCGTTGCCATGTGATGCGCGTTGGCATGCACGAGCGTCGTTGCGTCGCGGACGATCGCGACATGACCTTTCCAGAACACCAGATCGCCGCGGCGCGGCTTGAGAGCTTCCGTCGGGGATAATGTGCGGCCCAAGGATGATTCCTGCATGTCGCTGTCGCGCGGGCATCCGATCCCGGATGCGTTGAGCGCGACCTGCACGAGGCCGGAGCAATCGATGCCGAGGCTGGTCTTGCCGCCCCACAGATAGGGCGTTCCGAGAAATGTCTCGGCCACCGCGACGAAATCGCCGCTCATCTGATTGAGCGGGGCAATGTGGATGGCCGGGACATGGAGTCCGCCGGTGGTGACGGCAAAAACGCCGTCCTGACGCTGGATCGTCAGTAGCGCGCCGAAAGAGAGCATCTCGGCTGGCGGCAATTTGATCGACGGCCCTGGAAACGCGAATGTCCTGAGCGCGGTCACCTTATGCGTCGGCGCTGCGCCCGGTTTCCCGAGCGCGCGATCGGGCATCCAGCCGACATAGCCATCGCTGTTCAATTGCCCCCACGCCCAGCCACCCGCGCTTCGGTCGTAGATCGTGACGCGTTCGCCGTGCAGCGCCTGTGTATCGAGCATCGCATCGGGCGACGGTTCACGCCGCAGCGGAGCAACCGCGTCGACGACTTCCCATTGCTCGCCGTCAGTGAAGCGCGCGGCCTTGACCTTGCCTTCGAGGTAGCGCGCGGCGACCTCCGGTCGGGCCGGCGTGAGACGGGGATCATCCATAGCGTTCGCTCAACAGTTTATAGATTGCGCGCGCGGCCTGGCACTCACCGCCTTCGGGACGCGCGGGTTTTGCCGACGGCGTCCAACCGTAGATGTCGACGTGAAGCCAGCTCTTCGCGGACTCAACGAAGCGCTGCAGGAACAGCGCGCAGGTGATGGAGCCGGCGAAGCCGCCCGATGGTGCGTTGTTGATGTCGGCGACTTTCGAGTCGAGCCACGCATCGTAGCGGGGCCACAGCGGCATGCGCCACAAGGGATCGTTCTCGGCTTGTGCGCAGCGCGCGACATCGAGCGCCAGCTTGTCGTCGTTCGTGTAGAAGGGCGGCAGATCCGGACCGAGCGCCACGCGCGCGGCGCCGGTCAGGGTGCCGAGATCGATCAGAAGATCGGGTTTCTCTTCGTCCGCCAGCGCCAGCGCATCGGCAAGGACCAGGCGGCCTTCGGCGTCGGTATTCCCGATCTCGACCGTCGGCCCCTTCCGCGAAGGAAAGATGTCGAGCGGCCGAAATGCGTTGCCCGCCACCGCGTTCTCGACCGCCGGGATCAGGACGCGCAGCCGCACCTTGAGATTCGCATCCATGATCATTTGCGCCAGC
>JBQCIZ010000664.1:0-3162 GCA_051953235.1 Nitrobacter sp.
GCCGCGATCCGCCGCGGCTCCAGCACGATGATCTTCTTGCCCGCAGCCCAGGGCGCATCGAGCAGCGCCAGCGGCACCCGCGTCGTCTTGCCGGCGCCGGGCGGCGCCACCAGCACCGCCGTATTATCGGCATCGAGCGCATGCCCGAGCTCGCCGAGCACGGCGTCGATGGGAAGCGGTGTGGCAAAGGTTCTCGTCAAGGACGGTCCCGTCCGCGGCATGGTTAACAGGTGAGGCCGGCCTGCCTCATAGCGCAGCAGCCCTACGACGCAAAGCCGCACCCTCACCCGACCATGATTCCCGGCACATTATTTGATTGGGGAAAGGAGAATGAAACCGATCCTCCTGTAAATGCGCCTTATCGCGCCGAAAAGAGACACCGATGACCGGAAACGGCACAGCCGCACCAAAAACTGAACGCGTCGACTGGGTCGACTATGCCAAGGGCATCTGCATCGTCATGGTGGTGATGATGCATTCGGTGCTCGGGGTGCAGAAGGCCGCCGATCAGGCTGGCTTCATGAACCTCGTGGTCGAGTTCGCCCGGCCGTTCCGGATGCCCGACTTCTTCCTGATCTCCGGGCTGTTCCTGCCGCTGGTCATCAATCGCGACTGGCGGACCTATCTCGACCGCAAGGTCGTGCACTTTGCGTACTTCTACGTGCTGTGGGTGACGATCCAGTTCGGCTTCAAGGCGCCCTCGTTTGCCGCCGAGGTGGGATGGCCGGGCGTCGCCCGCCTCTACCTGCTGTCGTTCATCGATCCGTTCGGCACGCTCTGGTTCATCTATCTGCTGCCGGTATTCTTCGTGGTCATCAAGGCCACGCGCCAGATCCCGTCGTGGATCGTCTGGAGCATCGCGGCCGTGCTCGAGATGGCGCACATCTCCACCGGCTGGACGCTGATCGATGAGTTCGCTTCGCGCTTCGTCTACATCTATTCCGGCTATCTGTTCGCGAACTACGTGTTCGCGCTATCGGACCGCGCCCGCGCCTATCCGGTGCTGGCATTGGCCGGCCTCGCCCTGTGGGTGGTCGCCGATGCGGGGCTGGTCTACACCGGCGCCAGCGAATGGCCCGTGATCTCGCTTGCGCTCGGCCTCGCCGGCGCCTGCGCCATCATCACCATCGGAACGCTGCTGGCGAAGATGCAGTGGCTCGATGTCCTGCGCTACTTCGGCGAGCACTCCATTGTGATCTACCTCGCCTTCTTCCTGCCGATGGCGGCGACACGCACGCTGCTGCTGAAAACCGGCGTGATCCAGGACATCGGCACGATGTCGGTGATCGTCACCGCGGTGGGCGTGGTTGGCTCGATCGCGATCTGGTGGGCCTGCCGCAACACGCGGCTGAACTTCCTGTTCGAACGTCCCGATGCCTTCTGGATCGCGCCGAAGAAGCGCGCGGTCGCGCTTCAGGCGGCGGAGTAAAGGCCGCCATCGCGGCGCGCGGAGTCAAGACCCGCGCGCGAGCGATTTTGCTCCTGATTACACCCCGCAGGGGGTGCCATCCGCCGCAAAAATCCCTAAGTTGCGGCCATGCCGAAAAAGCCAGCCGCCACATCCACTGCGAAACCCGCAGCCAAGACATCCGCCAAGACCGCCCCTGCGAAGGCTCCCGCCACAAAAGTGGCAGCAGGCCCCAGCATGCAGGGCAAGCATGTCTTTCTGGTCGACGGCTCGTCCTACATCTTCCGCGCCTATCACGCGCTGCCGCCGCTGAACCGCAAGTCGGACGGAATGCAGGTCAACGCGGTGCTCGGCTTCTGCAACATGTTGTGGAAGCTGTTGCGCGACATGCCGAAGGACGACAAGCCGACCCACCTTGCGATCATCTTCGACAAGTCCGAGATCACGTTCCGCAACAAGCTCTATCCCGACTACAAGGCGCACCGGCCGCCGGCGCCTGAGGACCTGATCCCGCAATTCGCGCTGATCCGCGAGGCCGTGAAGGCGTTCGACCTGCCCTGCCTCGAGCAGATCGGCTTTGAAGCCGACGATCTGATCGCGACCTACGTGCGCGAAGCGTGCGAGCGCGGAGCGACGGCGACCATCGTCTCCTCCGACAAAGACCTGATGCAGCTCGTGACCGACTGCGTCACCATGTACGACACCATGAAGGATCGCCGCCTCGGCATTCCCGAGGTGATCGAGAAATTCGGCGTGCCGCCTGAGAAGGTGGTCGAGGTGCAGGCGTTGGCCGGCGACAGCGTCGATAATGTCCCGGGCGTACCGGGCATCGGCATCAAGACCGCGGCACAGCTCATCACCGAATATGGCGATCTCGAAACGCTGCTGGCGCGCGCCGGCGAGATCAAGCAGCCGAAGCGCCGCGAGGCGCTGATCGAGAACGCCGAGAAGGCCCGCATCTCGCGGCAACTGGTGCTGCTCGACGATCATGTCGCGCTGGACGTGCCGCTCGACGAGCTCGCGGTGCAGGAGCCGGACGCACGCAAGCTGATCGCGTTCCTGAAGGCGATGGAATTTACCACGCTGACCAAGCGCGTCGCGGAATATTCCGAAGTCAACGCCGCCGAGGTCGAGCCGGATACGAAGAACGCGAGCGGTGCGGCCTCTGCCGCCGCCAGTGCATCCGCAGGAGCTGTCACCGGCGACCTGTTCGGCAACGACAATGCTGCGAAGGCGACACCGGCCAGCAGGGCAAAGGCGTCGAACGACACGGAGATCAAGACGCCGGCGGCCCTTGCGGCGGCACGCCTCGACGCGATGCGCAAGCTGCCGGTCGATCGCGGCAAATACCAAACCGTTCGCACTCTCGACCAGCTGCAGGACTGGGTCGCCCGCATCGAGAACAACGGGAGCGTTGTCGTCGAGGCGCTGGCGCCGACCATCGATCCGATGCAGGCGGAATTGTCGGGGATCGCGCTGGCGCTCGCGCCGAACGATGCCTGCTACATCCCGCTTCAGCACAAGCAGGCGGGCGACGGCGCCGGCCTGTTCGCTGCCGGGCTCGCGCCGGACCAGATACCTGTCCGCGATGCCCTGAAGCTGCTGAAGCCGATCCTCGAAAATGCAGGGCACCGGAAGATCGGCTTGAACGTCAAGTTCACCGCCGTGCTGCTGGCCCAACACGGCATCGTCATGCAGAATCACGATGACGTCGAGCTGATCTCCTATGCGCTCGATGCCGGACGCGGCTCCCA
>JBQCIZ010000665.1:0-3004 GCA_051953235.1 Nitrobacter sp.
CGAATTGCCGTCGCCGAAGCCGGAGCCTGCGGTGTCCAGCAGAGCGAAACGGTCCACGCAGGGGATCTTCTGGCGTGATCCCGGACTTGTTTTCTTCAGCCATATCTGCGTGGCTGTGATCGGCTACGTGCTGATGATACCGGCGCCGTTTGCCAACTGGGCTGGAGCGCCGATCGGCAAGCAGGGCCGGATTGCGCTAGAAAACTTCGCGCGCCAGGCTCTTGTTTACGGCATTACGCCTATCGACGTCTTCAATTCCATCGATCTTCGCATGTCTGAGAACTGGTTCACGCTGTCGGCGGTGGCGGCTGACGGTCAAGAGACTCTGATGCCGATTTTCAATTCGCGTGGCGAACGTTTGAGCTGGCATGAATCCGATCGGATCTATTTCGGGACCACGCTCCGGTGGCGGCGCAGTTTTCCGGCGGGCCCGGACTGCCGCTTTGATCGAAGCATCCCGATGCTGAAACGTTTCGCAGGGCTATACACTCGTTTGACGGGTGAACACCCGGCCCGATACCTCTACAGGCAATATCATTCGCCGCTCGCCGATTCCGGGAAAATCCTGCTCGGCCACTACATTCAAGAGCCCGCTAAGCTGTTTTGCGAAGGGACGCTGCCCGGCCAGCCGTGACGGCTTGCGGGTCTTGTCGGGACGCAACATCATGGATCATCGCGCGTTGGCGGCGGAGTTGAGATAGATTCCCAATGGAGCGCTGGACCCTTTTTGCCTGGCGCTCCTGGTCGCGCGCAGACACCGCTGTGGCACTCGGCTTCTTCGTGCTGGGGGCCGTCATCGCTGTATATGTGGTCGACAGCAGCATTCCGATCCAGTTTTATCAGAAGGTGATGCCGTCGATCGTTGTCGAGGCGTGCGGACGCGGCATGCGCGAGCCGCTGCAGATGCTTCCCAGTCTGGAAAATTTTCTCGACCTCAAGACGCCGATATTCAATTGCGCTGATCTCGATGCCGTCAAGGGCTATCGGGATCCCAATATTTTCTTCCGGTATCATTTCTACCTGGCCTGGGCGGTTGCACTGGCATGGAAGGCGCTGGGTGTCGCCCAAGCGAATGTATGGCCGGTGCAGGCCATGCTTCATGCCCTGTTCGCGTCCGCCATCTATGTGCTGATGCGTCAATTGTTCGGCAGGGGATGGTCGGCCGTGACGGCGGCCGTGTTGGCGCTTTCTCCCATTGCAGTGGCTTTCCTTCCTTATCTGCGCGACTATGCGAAAGCCCCCTTCATTTGCTGGGCTTTGGCCCTGATCCTGATTGCCGTGCGAAGCCGGACGACGGCACATTTCGTATTGGCGGCGCTGCTCGCGGGCGCGACGATCGGCTTCGGGATCGGGTTTCGTGCGGACATCGTTGTTGTGCTTCCCCTTGCGCTTCTCGCGGCTGTGGTGGGGCCGGACGGACCGCGTGTCGGCGCGCTCGCCCGCCTTGCCGCCGTCGCTGCGGTGGTTGCCGGCTTTGCGTTACCGGCGTTTCCGATTCTCAGTCAGGCGCGAGGAGGGGGGCTGGGCGCGATGGCGCTCGAAGGCGCATCGCAGCCCTTTCTTTCCTATCTCGCGATCAGACCGGCGCCTTACGATATTGGCGACCGCTATTCCGATGAGTTGACCATTAGCGGAATCGCGGCGGATATCCGGTCAACGCATCCCGAGGGTTACGACGCGCGCGAACTCACGAACCCGCCTTTCGCGTCCCAGGCGCTCGTTCAATCGAGCCTTTATTTTCTCGACCGTTATGCGCTCAATTTTCCGGCCGACCTTGTCACGAAGGCGATGAAGTCCGCCTACGTTTTGTCCGATGTTTATTCCGTTACGCGCGGCCAGCGGAAACGGATGGATCCGGCTGACATCGCCAGGATAACGGGAAAGCGGGCCGACAAGATCTATCCGTATTTCGGCGCCACGCCCGTTCATGTGATCGCGATACTCGGACTGATCATCCTGCTGGCGACCATCTATGTGCAATCGGTGGGCCTGTTCTACGTCGTTCTCGTCACACTCGGAGTATTGACCGGCTATCCGAGCCTCCAGTTTTCGTTGCGGCATTTTTTCTATCTGGAGTTTGTCTTTTGGGCAGGTGTCGGCGGAATATTCGTGTTGCCTCTACTCATGCGCCAGGAGCGTCGCCGAAAGCTGATTGGCTTCGGGTACACGGCAGTCGTCCTGACAGCGATAGGCGCCGCCATTTATGTGTCGCTGTTCGTCTGGCAGCGGCACCGGCTCACGACGGGGATATCGGCGTTGCTTGCCCGGGCCGGCGAGCCCATCGTTCCGGCCGATACTCTCCAGGCAGATGGTCAGATGCTGCTTGCCGTCGCTGTGCCCGATCGCTTCAAGACGCTCATTTCGTCCGAGCCGGACAGCATGAGCCTCGTTGAAAAGACCCTTGGTGGCGACGATAACCGGGCGGGGGCGGAGCGATATCGGGTCCGGGTCGGCGGGCCGGCCTGCAACGCGGAGGTTGTGAACGTCACTCTCGCCTACAGGAAGGGTCGCTTTGCCTGGCAACCGCTGGACCGAACGCTTTCGGTTCATCTCGTCAGCAAGGATAAGCCCGCAACCCTGATTGCAAGCGGCTTTTATCGCCCCACGCAATTCTTCGAGGGTTTCAAGGTTCCTCAATCCGAGGCCCCGTGCATCCTCGGTATCGAGCGTATCGAAGGCCCTTCTTCGCTGCCTTCGCTGTTTACCGCTGTGTTGCCGCCGGATTGGCAGGGCAAGCGGCTTGCCATTGGCTTTGGCAGCCTTGACGGGGTGGTTGAATAAGCCGCTGTGTTACTGCAATAAGACCGGCGAAATCGGCCGGACCGGGGAAAACCTTCCCGCCAAGGCATCTGGGGTTGGCATTGACCGCGGATATGAATTGTTGAGCGTACGGGGTTCAGTCGTTGATGAAGTCGTCCAACATAGCCCACAGGTGCGCGCTCGAGGACAAGCTCGATGCATTCATCCAGCGGCTCGATATGGAGCGGCTGGTGTCGGTCGGCGC
>JBQCIZ010000666.1:0-3128 GCA_051953235.1 Nitrobacter sp.
CAACGCCTACTTTCAGGTTCTCACCGCACAAGATCGCATCCGGACCGCCAATCGGAACATCGCCAGCGCCGTTCGTATCCTGGACGCCATCAAGCAGCGGTTGAAGGCTGGCACCGGGACCGATCTCGATGTCGCGCAGCAGGAAAGCGTGCTCGCCAATCAGCGTGCGGCTGTTCCGCCGCTTCGTCAGACGCTGGCGCAGAATATCAATGCGCTCGCCACGCTGGTTGCGCGGCCGCCGGAAAGCGTGAGCGTCAAAGGCGGCTCGCTAAACCAGATCGCGGCCCCGCGGGTAACTCCCGGGCTGCCGTCCGAGTTGCTGACCCAGCGGCCCGACATCCGCCGTCAGGAGGCACAGCTTGCGGCTGCGACCGCCAATGTAGGCAGTGCGCGCGCCCAATTTTTCCCGAGCATTCAGTTGACCGGGCAGGGCGGCTATCAGAGTTCGGCGCTGGTCGCGCTGTTCCAGCCCCATGCCGCCTTTTTCAGTCTCGCAGGCGGGCTGACGCAACCGATTTTCGACGGCGGCCGAATTCTTGGCAATTTCAGGTACACAAAGGCGCAGCAGGATGAACTGCTTCAGACCTATCGCAAGACCGTGGTTTCCGCATTCGCCGACGTCGACAACGCGCTGATCGCGATTCGGCAGACCACGGAAAAATTGCGGCTTCAGCGGGAGGTCGTGGCCGCCTCGCAGCGGGCCTTCCAACTCTCCGAACAGCAGCTCCGGGCGGGCACCGCCGACATCGTAACCGTGCTAAATACACAGCTGACGCTGTTTCAGGCGGAGGATTCGCTGTCGCAGGCGCAGCTTGCGCGGCTACAGGCGATTGTGAGCCTTTATCAGGCCCTGGGCGGCGGCTGGGAACCGAGGATTGAGAGGCCGGCCAATGCTCTTTAAACCGGACTTGGGTGAAACGGCGAAAGCGGCCGGCGGCGGGGTGGTCAAGGTGGCCGGTCGCGCGCGCCGTCGAACCGTATCGATCGCGATCACGCTCCTGATCGTCGGCGGGCTTGGTTATCTCGGATGGAACTCACTCCAGCAGAAGAAGCGTGATGCGGCACGCGTTCGCCCCGATCTCGCGGTTCCCGTACTTGCCGCCACCCCGCGCATTCAGGACATGCCAGTCTATCTCGACGGGGTCGGCACCGTCCGCGCCCTGAATACGGTCACCGTGCGCTCACAGGTCGACGGCAAGCTGATTTCCGTCAACTTCACCGAAGGACAGGACGTCAAGAAGGGCGAGGTGCTGGGTGAAATCGACCCGGTTATCTATCAGGCGCAGTATGACCAGGCGGTCGCGAAGAAGGCCCAGGATGAAGCGCAACTCGCCAACATGCGCCTCGATTTGACGCGCTATCAGCAACTGGCCGCCTCCAACGCCGGATCGAAGCAGCAGGCCGATACGCAGCGTGCGGTCGTCGCGCAGCAGGAGGCGCTCATCAAGGCCGATCAGGCTGCGATCGACAACGCGCAGGCGACGCTCGGCTATACCAAGATCGTTGCGCCGCTGTCGGGACGCGCGGGTCTGCGTCAGGTCGACCAGGGCAACATCATCCACGCCGCCGATGCGACGGGACTTGTCATCATCACCCAGTTGCAGCCGATCGCGGTGCAGTTCAGCCTTCCGCAACAGCAGATCACGCGCGTCAATGCCGCGGTAGCCAAGGGTACCCTCGAAGTTGATGTCTTCGGCAATGACGGAACGACGGTCGCCGATACCGGCAAGCTGACCGGCATCGACAATCAGGTCGATCCGACCACCGGCACGTTGAAGCTCAAGGCCGAATTTCCGAACGGGCATTTTCAGCTCTGGCCCGGGCAATTCGTGAACGTGCGGCTGAAAGTCGAAACGCTGGTGCAGGCAACCGTCATTCCAACGTCGGCGGTGCAACGCGGGCCGCTTGGAACTTTCAGCTACGTGATCGGCAGTGATGACACCGTGAGTGCGAAGCCGGTGACGGTGGTGCAGCAGGATGAGAAGGATGCGGTGATCTCCAAGGGGATCGAGCCCACGGATCGGGTCGTCACCACCGGATTCGCTAACCTGTCCGATGGCGCCAAGGTGACCATCAGCCACAACGAACAGGCGCCGACGGCGGATCTTGCACCCCACAAGCGGCGAGGCAAACGCGGCGACAATCAAGGTACCAGCAATGGTGAACACCGCGGCAAGCGGGGCGAGGGACGTCAAAAGCAATCAGGGAGCGGGGCGCAAGGGAACGGGCAACCGAGCGGCAATGCAAAAGCTCAACCGTGATGCGGGGATCAGGGCGCTGAGCATCGAAGCAGCGGCAGCGAGCCAATAGACATGGGTGTCTCTGAACCGTTCATTCGCCGTCCGATTGCAACATCCTTGCTCGGGATCGCATTGCTGATTGGAGGTGCGCTCGGTTATTGGGCGCTGCCGGTTTCGGCCTTGCCGCAGGTTGATTTCCCGACCGTGCAGGTGACGACCCAGTTGCCGGGTGCGAGCCCTGATGTGGTGGCTTCGCTGTTGACGGCGCCGCTTGAACGGCAACTCGGACAAATCCCGTCGCTGTCATCGATGACGTCGACGAGTTCGTTCGGCGTAAGCCAGATATCCCTGCAGTTCGATCTGAACCGCGACATCGACGGCGCGACGCAAGACGTGCAGGCGGCCATCAATGCCGCCGCAGGCATATTACCGAAAAACCTGCCGTATCCGCCGACCTACGCCAAGGTGAACCCCGCCGACGCGCCTGTCATGACGCTCGCGTTGACGTCGGACACGGTCTCGCTGCGCTCCATGAGTGACCTGGCCGATACCATCCTGGCGCAGCGCCTCAGTCAGATTTCCGGCGTTGGGCGTGTGTCGATCCTCGGAGGCCTGAAACCGGCGGTGCGGGTGCAGGCCGACCTCGCGCGGCTCGCGGCTTACGGCATTTCCATGGAGGATCTGCGAGCCGCGATTGCAGGCGCCAATGTCTCCGGTCCCAAGGGCTCGCTGGACGGGGCTCAGCAGGCCTACACCATCGCCGCCAACGATCAGATCGCGGCAGCGGACGCCTACAAGCCTATCATCATCGCCTATCGCAATGGTGCTCCCGTCACCATCCGTGCCTCGGTGCACGATGTCCAGTTCACGCTGATCCTCAGCGTGATC
>JBQCIZ010000667.1:0-3537 GCA_051953235.1 Nitrobacter sp.
TTCACCGCGCGAACGTTGGACGGCATCAGCATCTTCATGAAATCGCGTGCCTCCCGATAGCCGGCTTCACCGGCCACCTGGATTTCGTCGATTTCCTTGTTGTAGAGATCGCGCAGCGAAAGCTTGATCAGCGAGCCTTCCTCGTAGACGAGGGTGGGAGCCTGCGACCGCAGCGTCATGTCGCGCACGGTCTCCCACATCCGGATCAGGTACTCGAAGTCGCGCTTGATCTCGGGCTTGGTGCGCGAGGCGCCGGCGGTGCGCAGGATGATCCCCATGCCTTCGGGCACGTCGAGATCCTGCACCACTTCCTTGAGCCGCGAACGGTCCTGCGCCGAGGTGATCTTGCGGCTGATGCCTCCGCCGCGTGCGGTGTTCGGCATCAGCACGGCATAGCGGCCGGCGAGCGACAGATAGGTCGTCAGCGCTGCGCCCTTGTTGCCGCGCTCTTCCTTGACCACCTGCACCAGCATCACCTGGCGGCGCTTGATGACCTCCTGAATCTTGTACTGGCGGCGCGGCCGGTAGGCGCGCTCCGGCACCTCCTCGAGCGCATCATCGCCGCCGACGGATTCGACCTGTTCCTCTTCCTCGGCGTCCTCGCCGCTGTCGTCTTCATCCTCGCCCTCGGCGTGATGGTCGTCCTCGGTGGATGCGAGAGGTTCGCCACTGTCGGCCCGAGTTGCATCGGCTGCCTCGCCGGCATAAGCAGCGGTGTGGTCGGATACATGCTCGTCATGCACTTCGCCGACGTGTTCCGGATCGGACACGGTTTCCGGCTCGGCCACTTCCGGAATTGCGATGGCCTCCGCGACCGCGGCCTCTGACGGGCTCGAAAACGAGACGGTTTCCGTTACGTCGTGATCCTGAGCGTCATCATGCCCGGTATGGTCATGGTCGGCATGATCATGAGCACCCGTATGCTCGTGAACCTCCGCGCCGTGGTCATGGGCATGCGTGTGCTCGTGGTCGCCGTCGTGGTGATGATCGGGATCGGCGTCATGGTGATCCGCATCATGGGCATGGCTGTGGCTATAGTCGCCGTCGGCATGATCGTCGTGCGAATGATCGTCGCCGTCGTGGGCGTGGTGTGGCTGCGCTTCCTGGTTCGCATCCTCGATGACCGCGCTGCGGACGCGGTCGCCATGTCCGCGCCGGCGCGAATTGCGGTGCCGCGAGCGGCGGCGGCTGGAGCGGTTTTCCGACTCCTCTTCGGCTTCGCGGTGGGCGCGTTCGTCGGCCTCGATCAGGGCCTGACGGTCGGCAACCGGAATTTGATAGTAGTCAGGATGGATTTCGCTGAAGGCGAGGAAGCCGTGGCGATTTCCGCCGTATTCGATGAACGCGGCCTGAAGCGAGGGTTCGACGCGCGTGACCTTGGCGAGATAGATGTTGCCGCGCAGTTGCTTGCGCTGGGCGGATTCGAAATCAAATTCCTCGACGCGATTGCCGCGGACCACGACGACCCGGGTCTCTTCCGGGTGGGTGGCATCGATCAACATTTTGTTGGGCATTTGGGAGCTCTTGGCGGCGGAGGACGCGCAGGACGGCGCGCGCATGCGGCGCGGCCGGGTGACGCGACGGTCCACCTGATTCGGGGGTGAGGGGAAGGCCGAAACACAACCCGGGGCGCCGCACCGAACCTGCTCCCGGCACAGCGCGACGCGCGAAGCTTTCACTTCGCGTCGGCGCGATCTTTGCGAGGAGGTTGGTCGGCTTCACAGTCTGGCGCATCAAGCGTCGGCCCGTCTGAACAGGTTGGCGGCAGAAGCGCCGCCTTATTCGTCGCTGACGGGCCAGCGCGGCGCCGAAGCGCTCGCCGGCTGTCACATCTTGCGGCCCCGCAGGGCCGAGACATCGGTCATGACGTGTCTGAAACCGCCCCTGGCGAAGATCTTGACCTGGGACCGGACGCCGCTCGGGCTTGAACCGCCGCTCCGATCAGTCGCGCGCTGCGCTGGCTGTGGAGGGATCGGAAAAACGCGGGGACTTCGATCTGTTTGAAGAGACCCTGCGCTGCACCGGGAGGCTGAACGCGACACAACCGGGAGTTTAACCGTCAGCAGTTACTTACATACGTGGATTGGCTGGCGCTTGCAAGGGAAGCGTCGCCAGCCGGCAACACCCGTCCTTATTCGATCCCGATGGCTTAAGGCCCGGTTAACCCTGCGGTCCTATTGCGGTAAGAGGGCTGCTCGGAGGCTTGGATTCGGTGGCGAGCCGCACAAATCACGTCGTTTTGCTGGGGGCCGCCTGGCTGTTTGCCGCGGCATGGCTCGTGTCGGGGGCGGTGCCGACCACTGCCGCCGAGAGCGAATCTATTCGCGCCAAGGTTGTGGATGATTTTCCAATCGCCTCCGACGTGCGGCTGGCGGGAGATGCGAAACAGACCCGCTTCATTCTCGATCTCGACAAGAAGATCGAGATTCATGCCTTTCCGCTCGCCAATCCATATCGCGTCGTCATCGACGTCCCGCAAATCACGTTTCATCTGCCGCATGACGCCGGCGCCACCGGGCGAGGGCTGATCAAGGCATTCCGCTACGGACTGGTGATGCCGGGCGGCTCGCGGATCGTGTTCGATCTCACGGGCCCTGCGAAGGTCGACAAGGCCTACGTCCTCGATGCCGCGAACGGCCAGCCGCCGCGTCTGGTGATCGAACTGGAGGCGACCGATCGCGCGACCTTCACCCGCTCGCTGGCGGCGGCGAGCAAGCCCGAATTGAGGCCCAGCGTCGGCTCGGCGACGTCAACCTTAGCGGATGCGACCGGCTCGGCCGGGCCCGCGGCGCCGTCGCCGGATGCGCGGCCCACCGTCGTGATCGATCCCGGCCATGGCGGGATCGACAACGGCACGCAGGCTTCGACCGGCGAAGCGGAGAAAAGTCTCGTGCTGGCCTTCGCGCTCGCGTTGCGCGATCGCATCGAAAAGGAAGGCAAGTACCGGGTCGTCATGACGCGAACGGACGACACCTTCATTCCGCTCGCCGACCGGGTCCGCGTCGCGCGCAACAACACCGCGGCGCTGTTCGTGTCTATCCATGCGGACGCCCTGCCGCGCCGGGAAGGCGACGCGCAGGGGGCCACGATCTATACCCTGTCGGACAAGGCGTCGGACAAGGAAGCGGAGCGGCTGGCAGAGTCCGAAAACAAGGCGGATGCGATCGGCGGCGTCAACCTGACCGAGGAGCCGACCGAGGTCGCGGATATTCTGATCGACCTTGCGCAGCGGGAAACGCGGACGTTTTCAAACCGCTTCGCCCGGTTGTTGATGAACGAGATGAAAACCACGGCACTGATGCACAAGCATCCGCTCAAATCGGCCGGGTTCAGGGTGCTGAAGGCGCCCGACGTGCCATCGGTGCTGGTCGAACTCGGCTACGTCTCGAACAAGGCCGATCTCCAGCATCTGACGTCGGAGGGCTGGCGGTCCCGGACGGTCGGCTCGGTCGCCAAGGCGATCGAAGTGTTTCTGGCAAAGCGGGTGGTTTCGGCCGCACCGGCCAACTGACCCAGGCTGAAAAAGGCCGACATCAG
>JBQCIZ010000668.1:0-7670 GCA_051953235.1 Nitrobacter sp.
TTGACGCGGCCGACCGCGGACAGGTCGTAGCGCTCGCTGTCGAAGAACAGCGACTGGAACATGTTCTGCGCCGACTCGAGCGTCGGCGGCTCGCCGGGACGCATCACGCGATAGATGTCGAACAGCGCATCCTCACGCGTCATGTTCTTGTCGGCGTTCAGCGTGTTGCGGATGTACGGACCGACGTTGACATGGTCGATGTCGAGGATCGGCAATTCCTTGTAACCGATCTCGTTCAGCGCCTTGAGGCTCTTCTCGGTGATCTCCTCGCCCGCCTCGGCGTGGATTTCGCCGGTCTTCGGGTTGACCAGGTCCTCGGCGAGATACGAGCCGACGAGTTCCTCGTCGGACAGGCGCAGCGCCTTGAGGCCCTTTTCCTGGAGCTGGCGGGCGGCACGGACGGTGAGCTTCTTACCGGCCTCGAGCACGACCTTGCCGGTGTCGGCGTCGATCAGGTCGTTCATGGTCGAATAGCCGCGGAAACGCGCAGGATCGTACGGCACGCGCCAGCCGTCCTTGGCGCGCTTGTACATGATCTTCTTGTAGAACGTGGACAGGATCTCCTCGCCGTCGAGGCCGAGGGCGAACATCAGCGACGTCACCGGAATCTTGCGGCGGCGGTCGATGCGCGCGAACACGATGTCCTTGGCGTCGAACTCGATGTCGAGCCACGAGCCGCGATAGGGAATGACGCGGGCGGCGAACAGCAGCTTGCCCGACGAGTGGGTCTTGCCCTTGTCGTGATCGAAGAACACGCCCGGCGAACGGTGCATCTGCGAAACGATGACGCGCTCGGTGCCGTTGACGATGAAGGTGCCGTTCATGGTCATGAGCGGAATGTCGCCCATGTAGACATCCTGCTCCTTGATGTCCTTGACCGAACGCGCGCCGGTCTCCTCGTCGATATCGAACACGATCAGGCGCAGCGTCACCTTGAGCGGCGCAGCGAAGGTCATGCCACGCTGGCGGCACTCGTCGACGTCATACTTCGGCGCCTCGAATTCGTAGCGCACGAATTCGAGCATCGAGGTGTTGGAGAAGTCCGAGATCGGGAACACCGACCGGAACACGGCCTGCAGGCCCTCGTCGAGCCGGCCGCCCGGAGGTTCGTCGACCATCAGGAACTGGTCGTAGGACGCCTTCTGAACCTCAATGAGGTTCGGCATCTCCGCCACTTCCCGGATATGTCCGAAGAACTTGCGAACTCGCTTGCGACCGGTGAACGTCTGCTGCGCCATCGTGGCCTCTCATGTCGTCGCCCGTGAGGGGCGAACCTTCCGAAGCGCGGCTGCCGCCGCCCCCGGGTTGAATTTCAAAACCGCTCCGGCTCTCGAAGGCCCGCGTCAGGAAAATAATCCGGCGCCAACACATCCGATTCTCAGAACGCAAAACGACGTGCGAGGCGCTGACTGCGCTCCGCCCGTCGACGTCATCTTGTTACGGACCGAAAAAGCCCGAAATGTCCGCTCTCCCAACGGCTTGCGCAGGGACGACCGCCATCCCCGACCCAATCCGTGTTTTCGTGCTGCCAGCCCGATATGGGATGGCAATCGTGGAGATTCGAGGGGCAACCCCGCAAATACCCACACTTTTCTGTGTAAATCTGCCGGCCGGAACGACAAAGGCCGCTCCGGCCGGCAGCCGTAACGCCTTACTTGAGCTCGACCTTCGCGCCAGCCTTCTCGAGCTGGGCCTTGATCTTCTCGGCTTCGTCCTTGGCAACGCCGTCCTTGACGGGCTTCGGTGCGCCTTCGACGAGGTCCTTGGCTTCCTTGAGGCCGAGGCCCGTGATGGCGCGGACTTCCTTGATGACCTCGATCTTCTTGTCGCCGGAGGCCGCGAGAACGACCGTGAACTCGGTCTTCTCTTCAGCCGCAGCAGCACCGCCGCCGCCAGCGCCCGGAGCCGCCGCAACCGCCACCGCGGCGGCAGCCGAAACGCCCCACTTCTCTTCGAGGAGCTTCGCGAGCTCCGCGGCCTCGAGCACGGTGAGCGCCGAGAGGTCGTCTACGATTTTCTGCAAGTCAGCCATTGATCTGTTTCCTTAAACGGTTTGGTTCGAACCAGGTTTGATATGCGAAGGGTCAGGCCGCTTCGCTCTTTGAGGCATAGGCCTGGACAACGCGCGCGAGCTTGGCCGCGGGCGCAGTCGAGAGCTGGGCGATCTTGGTTGCCGGCGCCACGAGGAGGCCGACAAGCTTGCCGCGCAGTTCGTCGAGGGACGGCAGCGAGGCGAGAGCCTTGACGCCGTTCACATCCAGGACGGTTTTTCCCATCGAGCCGCCAAGAATGACGAACTGTTCGTTCGCCTTGGCGAATTCGATGGCAACCTTCGGCGCTGCCACCGGATCGTTTGAAGTCGCGATCACGGTCGGTCCCTTCAGAAGGGAACCGATGGCAACGACGTCTGTGCCTTCAAGAGCAATTTTGGCGAGACGGTTCTTCGAGACCTTCACCGACGCGCCCGCCTGCTTCATCTGCATGCGCAGCTTCTGCATCTGGGCGACGGTGAGGCCGGAATAATGAGCAACGACCGCGACGCTCGTGGTCTTGAAGACCTCGTTGAGCTGTTCGACCGCCTCTTTTTTTGCCGCTCGTTCCACAGCAAGCTCTCTCCGGTTGGCGGCCTTACCGAGGCAGGGACCGCCGGGTTACACCCATCGTCCCGCCCAAAACCTGATCCCAAGACATCAGCCTCAAGACACGCCGGGCGCGACGACATTCAGTAGCCTGCCCTCCCAAACCATAAGGCCTGGCGGCCTGAAGGCATGGGGTGTCGAGGTTCGAACCCAATCCGGCAGCCGTCCGCGCGTACGCGGGGCTGGCGAAATCCGGTCTTCACCCGTCTATGCAGGCCATGCGATTAAGCCGTTGGAGGAACTTGCGTTCAGCCGCGGGCGCCTGCAGTCTTGGACAGGACCGGGATCGTCCGGATATCCGTCAGGATGTCCAAAAGACCCCTGCCCGCATCAGACCCGACATGATCGGCTCCGTTCTCTTTCCGGACTATCCAAGCGGACATGCGGAAAGGAAACGTCTCCTATCAGGTTGAGCTGTTGGAATGCGAGCACAAACGCGCCAGCGCGGGCCAGCACGTTCGGAAGGCGCTGTTTAACGAGTCTTTGACGGCTTGCCAAGGGCAAAAATTGGGCCAGCGGACGAAAATCGGGCCGCTTTCGCCTCCGAACCCCGATACCCTGGCTCAGCCACCCGCCCCCACCGGGTAGGCTAATGGCCGACCGGCGAAAAACGCTTCCAGGTTGGCCATCACGCAGTCCTGCATGGCGGCATGGGATTCCAAGGTGTGGCCGCCGACATGGGGCGTCAGCACCACGTTCGGAAGCCGCGTTAGGGCATCCGGCGGATGCGGCTCCTTGGCGTAGACGTCGAGGCCGGCGCCCGCGATGGTCCCGTCCGTCAGCGCCGCGACCAGCGCCGTCTCGTCGATGACGGACCCGCGGGAGATGTTGACGACGAAGCCATCGGGGCCGAGCCGGCGCAGCATCTCCGCATCGATGACGTGATGGGTGTCCGGTCCCGCACGCACCGCGATGACGAGCACGTTGCACCACTCCACGAGCGCTTCGAGGCTCGGCTCGTAGCGATACGGCACGTCGTGGCGGCTGCGGCTGTGATAGGCCACCTCTGATTCAAAGGCGGCGACGCGCGCCGCGATCTTCCGGCCGATCGCACCCATGCCGTAGACGCCGACCTTGCGGCCGACGTTGCCTGCCTGCGCGCTCATCAGTGGCGATGGTTTTGCGTTCGCCCAGTCGCCGCTGCGCACATAGTTATCAGCGGGCAGCAGGCGGCGCGTTGTCGCCAGCATCAAGGTCATCGCCATGTCGGCGACGGAGGCGGCATTCGCACCGGGGCTGTTGCCGACGGCGATGCCGCGCCTTGCCGCTTCGGCAAGATCGATTCCGTCATAGCCGGTGCCGTAGCAGATGATCGCCTTCAGCGCTGGGAGCACATCCATGTGCTTCGCAACCATCGGCGTGCTGCCGGAGGTGATGATCGCACGCACGTGCGATAACTCCGAGGCGCCAAAAGTCTCCGATGGCGGCTTGCCGTTGGTCATCATCAGGTCGAAGCGCTCGGCGAAGCGCGCCGTCATCGCCTTCGGGAAGCGCGAATAGACCAGGACCTTGTCAGGCATCGGAAGCCTCCTCCCAAACAAAAAGGCGGAATCGGGTGCCCCGATTCCGCCTTGGGTTCGTCACAACGCTTTCAACCCTCAGCCGAGCAAGGTTCCCGGTTCGACCTTGACGCCGGGCCCCATGGTCGAGGACACCGCGACGCGCTGAATGTAGGTGCCCTTGGAGCCGGCGGGTTTTGCTTTGGCGACCGCATCGGCGAGCGCCTTGACGTTCTCGACCAGCTTCTCTTCCGAGAACGACGCCTTGCCGATACCGGCCTGCACGATGCCGGCCTTCTCGACGCGGAACTCCACCGAGCCGCCCTTGGCGCCCTTCACAGCGCCGGCGACATCCATGGTCACCGTGCCGATCTTCGGGTTCGGCATCATGCCGCGCGGACCGAGCACCTTACCGAGACGGCCGACCAGCGGCATCATGTCGGGGGTCGCGATGCAGCGATCGAAATCGATCGTTCCGCCCTGCACCTTCTCCACCAGGTCTTCCGCACCGACGACATCGGCGCCCGCAGCCTTGGCTTCCTCGGCCTTGGCGCCGCGTGCGAACACGCCGACGCGCAAGGTGCGGCCGGTGCCGTTCGGCAGATTGACGACGCCGCGGACCATCTGGTCGGCGTGGCGCGGATCGACGCCGAGGTTCATCGCGATTTCGATGGTCTCGTCGAACTTCGAGGTGGCGCGTTCCTTGACCAGCTTGATCGCTTCCGCGATCGGGTAAAGCTTCTCGCGATCAACGCCTTCGCGGGCCTTTTTCGTCCGTTTTCCGATTGCCATGACCGTTACCCCGCGACCTGGAGACCCATCGAGCGGGCGGAGCCCTCGACCATCTTCATGGCCGACTCGACGGTATCGCAATTGAGATCCTTCATCTTCTTCTCGGCGATCTCGCGCACCTGCGCCTTGGTCACCTGGCCCGCGACATCGTGGCCCGGCGCCTTGGAGCCGGACTGGATCTTGGCCGCCTGCTTGAGGAAGTAGGACATCGGCGGGGTCTTCATCTCGAAGGTGAAGGACCGGTCCGCATAGATGGTGATGATCACCGGGATCGGGGTGTTCTTTTCTTCCTTCTGCGTCTGGGCGTTGAACGCCTTGCAGAATTCCATGATGTTGAGGCCGCGCTGACCGAGCGCGGGGCCGATCGGTGGCGACGGGTTCGCCGCACCGGCCGGGACCTGAAGCTTCAGGTATCCGGTCACGTTCTTTGCCATATGTCACTCCTCTTTCGGGTCCGGCTCATCCGGACTTTCAGGGACCGTGGTTCGGTTCGACGGACGACTGGCGATCGTCCCTCTCCTCCCACGGGTATTGCGATCAGACCTTTTCGACCTGACCGAATTCCAGTTCGACCGGCGTGGCGCGGCCGAAAATCGACACCGCGACCTTCACGCGCGAGCGCGCCTCGTCGATTTCTTCCACCACGCCCGAGAACGAGGCGAACGGACCGTCCGCGACCCGGACGTTCTCACCGATCTCGAACGAGACCGACGCCTTCGGCCGCTCCACGCCCTCCTGCACCTGATGCAGGATGCGCATGGCTTCGGCTTCCGAAATCGGCATCGGCTTGTTTTCGGCGCCGAGGAAGCCGGTCACCTTCGGGGTGTTCTTGATGAGATGGAACGCCTCGTCGGTGAGGTTCATCTTCACCAGCACATAACCCGGAAAGAACTTGCGCTCGGCATCGACCTTGCGGCCGCGGCGCACTTCCGTGACCTTCTCGGTCGGCACCAGCACCTGTTCGAACAGATCCTCGAGCCCGCGCTGCTTGGCCTGCTCGCGAATGGATTCGGAGACCTTCTTCTCGAAGTTCGAATAGGCGTGGACGATATACCAGCGCATGCTCATTGTTCAGTTCCGTGCGCGCGACTTCAGTGAAGGCCGAGCAAAAACGTGATGAAAATGCGGATCACCTGATCCGCCACAAAGAAGAAGATCGACGCCAGCGCCACCATCACGAACACCATCATCGTCGTGATCATGGTCTCGCGGCGGGACGGCCAGGTGACCTTCGCGGTCTCCGTGCGTACTTCCTGCAGGAATTTGAACGGGCTGAAAGCCATCGTTGATCGTCCGCGCTCGTCTGGTCAGTCTGGTTCGGAAATCCGGACAGCCCTCTTACGCGCCCAACCCTCCATGCGAGGGAAGAGCCGCCAAGCGGGCTCGATTGTCCGGGAAATTCAAGGCCGCGTCGGAAATCCGTCTAAGCGGGCCGACAGCAGGTGGCGCTATCTACTGCCGCCGGCCGGAAAGGTCAAGGCAGCGCGCAGACTACAACTCAGGATTGAATCGGAGAAACGGACTGGCAGGGGCTGAGGGATTCGAACTCTCGACCTACGGTTTTGGAGACCGTCGCTCTAACCAGCTGAGCTAAGCCCCTACGTCGTCCGTGCCCCGTCAAATGCCCTAATGCGCCCGGATTTTCAAGGGCGACCAGCTTGAGCCCGTCCTAATCGTTTTTGACGGGTTCCCGGGAGCAGCGTGGTTAATCGGATGTTGACGCTCGTGTCCTAATGATGGCCGGACCCTCCTCTTTTCCAGCCAGGACAGCGCGGATTCCATGCTCAAATTCAAGTCTATCTCCATTCGCATCATGGTGGCGATTTCGCTCGTCGCGGCAGCGTCTTGCGCGGTGCTGGCGGCCTTCGGCCTGTGGCGGCAACAGACCACCATCGATCTCGCGCTGGATCGCGAACTGCACGACGACTATGCCAACATGACCGCGGCCATGGATGCCGACGCCAGAAGCGTGCTAGCGGTTGCCGAAACCCTCGCGCACATGCCCGAGGTCAAGGCCGTCGTTAAATCCGGCAACCGCGATGCAACGCTCGCGCTGCTCAACGACGCGCTGGCGCATCTGAAGCCGCTCGGCATCGAGCTGATCACCATTCAGATCCCGCCGGCCACGACCTTCGCCCGCGTCCATAACCAGAAGGTGTTCGGAGACGACGTCTCCAAGCGGCGCAAAATGATCGTGAAGTCGATGGAGACCCACAAGCCGTTCCGCGGCATCGAGGCCGGCCACGACATCCTGAACATATTCGGCGTGGCGCCTTTGATGGACGGCGACAAGATGCTCGCCACCGTCGACATAGGACAGCCCTTCGGCGCGACCTTCGTCAAGATCATGAAGTCCCGCTTCGGCGTCGACGTCGCGATCCATCAAATCAGCGATGGGAAGGTGAAGACCCTGGCCTCGACCGCGACGGATGCCCAGCCATCCCTGGACACCATGCAGCGCGTGATGGGCGGCGCCACCGTCATTCAGACCGGCGAGCGGGCCGGCCGTCCGATCGCCGCGACGTTCGGTCCGATCAGGAGTTTCTCGGGCGATCCGATCGCCGTCATTGAGATCGTGCGCGATGCAAGTCTCTATCAAAGCTACGCCCGCCGTTCGGCCGCATGGCTGGCCGGTGGCGCCCTCGCCGCGGTGCTGGCCGCAGCCCTGATCGCCGCATGGCTCGGCCGCGGCATGGCCAAGCCGATCCTGGCGCTCGAAGGCGCGATGCGTGAAATGACC
>JBQCIZ010000669.1:0-4913 GCA_051953235.1 Nitrobacter sp.
TGTTTGGCAGGTGAGGGTGATATTGCTAACGCGTTGTGATCGGCGATGGTTGGAATTCGACCTTCAGTAATCGGCATGCCCGTGCTTGTCACGGGCATCCACGTCTTTCTTGACACGGCGCCCTGAAGACGTGGATGGCCGGAATAAATCCGGCCATGACGAATGGAGAGACGTTCGCAACCTCAAATTATCAGCGTGAACGCTTCGCCCCCGCCGGCGGGTCGAAAGCCTGGATCGGCGGCAGGTTGCCGGTGAAGCGCTCGACCTGAACCGTGGTCAGTTGTCCGCTGCAGCCTTGAGCGAGTTTTGAGGTGCCGACGTCGCGGGTCAGCACGTTCGGGTTGCCGTGAACGCACAGCGGCTTGTCATCCTTGGGATCTTCTGGATCGTACCATGCGCCGGTCGGAAGCTGGATCACGCCTTGCCGGATTGTCTCGGTCAGGACAATCGCGGCGAGGCAGGCGCCGCGCGCGTTGAACAGCTTGACGATATCGCCGTCCTTGATGCCCCGCGCCGCAGCGTCAACGGGGTGCATACGCGCCACTTCGCGGCCGCGATGCTTCATCGCAGTCGAATGTCCACCGAAGTCGAACTGGCTGTGCAGCCGTGTCGCTGGCTGGTTGGCGACCAGTTGCAGAGGGTGTTCGTCGCTCACGACGTCGGCCGGCGGCAGCCACGTCGGATGGCCGGGGCAGTCGTCGTAGCCAAAGCTCGCGATGGTTTCCGAATGAATTTCGATCTTCCCGCTCGGCGTCGGCAGCGGATGGCCGCCAGGATCGTCGCGGAAGGCACGGATGATGCCGCCGTCGTGCGGCAACTGCGGAAGCTTCAGTTCGCCGCGCCGCCAGAACTCGTCGAAATCCGGCGCGTCCAGTCCCTTCGCTGCCAGCGCGTCCTGCGTGGTCTTGTAGAGGTGACGCAGCCATTGCGCACTGGTGCGACCTTCGGTGAAGGCCTCGCCGTGTCCGGCGCGCGCGGCGAGCTCCGCGAAGATCGCATAGTCGTCGCGCGCCTGTCCGTGCGGCTCCGCCAGCTTGTGCATGGCGACCATCAGCGGATCGGTCGGAGCGCCGCCGATGTCGTCACGCTCCAGCGTCATCGTGCATGGCAGCACGATATCGGCATGGCGCGCGGTTGCGGTCCAGCCGATCTCATGCACCACCAGCGTGTCGAGCTCGGCGAATGCGTGGCGCAGCCGGTTGAGGTCCTGATGATGATGAAATGGATTGCCGCCGGCCCAGTAGACGAGCTTGATGTCGGGATAGGTCAGGCGTTCGCCGTTGTAGTCGAACGGCGCGCCGGGATTGAGCAGCATGTCGGCGATGCGCGCCACCGGGATGAATTCCTTCACCGGATTCTTGCCTTGCGGAAACGCTGCGATCGGTACCGCGTTCATGCGCCGGCCGTAATTGGCGATGGCGCCGAGCGCGTAGTTATAGCCGCCGCCGGGCAGGCCGAACTGGCCGAGCATGGCGGCGAGCACCGCGCCCATCCACACCGGCTGCTCGCCATGCTCTGCGCGCTGCAGCGAATGCGACACCACGACCAGCACGCGCTTACCCGGGAGCCGCCGCGCCAGAGCTTCGATTGCACCAGCGGAGAGGCCGACGATCTCGGCCGCCCATGCGGCACTTTTGGGTTGGCCGTCGCTGCGGCCCATCAGATAATCCTCGAACACCGGCCAGCCGGTGCAGCGTGTCGCGAGGAAGTCGCGGTCGTGGGTGCCGTCCTTGACCAGCGTATGCGCGATGGCGAGCATCAGTGCGGTATCGGTGCCCGGCCGGATCGGCAGCCACTCGCTATTCACTTCATCCGGCAGGTCGGTCTGCAGCGGACTGATGAGGACGAACTGCGCGCCGCGCTTGCTGGCGGCGATCATGTCCGGATGTTCGGTGTGCCGGCTGATGCCGCCTGCGGCGATGCGCGAGTTCTTCGTCGCCATGCCGCCGAAAGCGAGCACGATGTCGGTATGCGCAACGATTTCGTCCCAGCTCACGTTGCGCCGCGAGACGTCGTCGTAGCCGCCGAGGATGTGCGGCAGCACCACCATCGACGCGCCGGCGCTGTAGCTGTTGACCGAGCGCACATAGCCGCCCATCGCGATATTGAGGAAGCGATGCATCTGGCTTTGCGCGTGATTGAAGCGTCCGGCGCTGGCCCAGCCGTAAGAGCCGCCGAAGATGGCGCGCGGACCATGGTTGTCGCGCACGCGCACAAGTTCCGCGGCGAGCAGATCGAGCACTTGGTCCCATTCCATCGGCACGAATTCGTCGCGGCCGCGCCGGGGATCCTTGCCGGGGCCGCGCTCCAGCCAGCCGCGCCGCACCATCGGCTGCGTGACGCGCGCCTTGTGCGCGAGCGCTTCGGGGAAATTGTCGAGAATCGGATTGGGGTCGGGATCGTTGGGGTGCGGACGAACCACCAGTTTGTCCTTCACCCATTGTCCGGTGAAGGCACCCCAGTGCGAGCTATGCGGCTTGGCCGGTGTGTCCGCTGCGATGTCCGTCATGGCGAGCGACCCCGTTGTTGATCTCGATCCAGCAAGTCAGAGTGACCGGAGTCGTCATCCTGAGGTGCGGCATGCGTAGCATGGCGCCTCGAAGGGTGACATCCCGCAATCATCCTTCGAGGCTCGCGAAGTCGCTCGCACCTCAGGATGACGGTCCCGCTTCAATCCGTCTCAGTGCTTCTTCCCATATAGGATCGGAACTGCCGAATCCACGATCACTTCGATGAGGCTGGTACCGGAGGCCGCGAATGCCCGCGTCAGCGCAGGCGCAAGTTCCGCCGATTTGCTGACGCGCACGGCGTCGCAACCCATGCCTTCCGCGATCTTGACGAAATCGAGGCCGGGCAGGTCGAGACCGGGCACCTTGCGCACCTGCATCACCTGGCTGAACGAGCGCATCGCGCCATAGCCGGAATTGTTGATGACCACGATCGTCAGCGGCAGTTTGCGCTGTGCAGCGGTCCACAGCGCCTGGATCGAATACATCGCCGAGCCGTCGCCGATCAGGCAGACGGTGCGCCGTTTCGGGTTGGCGAGCGCGATGCCGACCGAGGCGGGGAGGCCATGGCCGAGCCCGCCGCTTGCCATGGTATAAAAACTATCCTGGCCCGGCATCGGCAGGAACGCCTGCATGGTCGGGCGATGCGAGGGAGCTTCCTCGACCAGCGCCGTACCGCGCGGCATCGTCTGCGACAGCGCATGCATTAGATATGCCGCGGGAATCGGATCGGCGGGTTTCGGCGGCAGCGGCAACGTCCGGGCAACCGGTGCAGCCCGTTTGGTGTCCGGCAGCAGCTCCAGCAGCTTTGCCAGCGCCGGCTTCATGGTGGCGATGATGCTGGTGCCGACGGGTGTTACGGCGGCGGCACCGGCATCGTCGGTGATCTGGAAGATCGTGGTGTCGCCATCGAAGATCGCGGCGTGGCCTTCGACATGGAAGGTGAATACCGGCGCGCCGATGACGACGACGAGGTCATGCTCGCGCAGCGCGTCGGAGAGTTGCCCGGGCGACGCATGCAGGAAGCCCGCGAATTGCGGGTGCCGCTCCGGAAAGCTGCAGCGCGCGGAAAACGGGCTGACCCAGACGGCCGCCTTCGCGCGCTCGGCGACCTCTACCATGAGATCGACAGCGCCTGCGCGATCGACGCCGGGACCGATGATCAGCGCCGGTTTCTTGCTGGCCGACAGGGCTGCGACCAGCGCCTGCATCGCGCCGGCGTCGGGGCCGATCTCGCGGCTGACCTCGCGTGCCGCCACGGGCTGCACCGGGTGAGTCCAGTCGTCGATCGGGACTGATACAAACGTGGGACCGCAGGGCGGCTGCATCGCGACGTAGTAGGCGCGGGCGATCGCGGCCGGCACGTCCTCGGCGCGCGCCGGCTCGACGCTGAATTTCACATAGGGCCGCGGGAATTCCGAAGCGCGCTCGGCGTAGAGGAACGCCTGCAGCGGCAGGATGCTGCGCGCCTGCTGGCCGGCCGTGATGACGAGCGGTGTCTGGTTGCGATGCGCGGTGTAGATATTGCCGAGTGCGTTGCCGACGCCGGCGGCGGAATGCAGATTGACGAAGCCGGCGTTGCGGGTGGCCTGCGCGTAGCCGTCGGCCATGCCGACGACGGAGGCTTCCTGCAGGCCGAGCACGTAGTCGATGTCGTCGGGCCAGTCGCTCAGGAAGGGCAGTTCGGTGGAGCCGGGATTGCCGAACACCGTCTTGATACCGAACGCACGCAAGAGGTCGAGCGTGGCGTCCTTGACGGTGATCGCGCCGCCTGTGGCTTTTGCAGGTTTACGAGCCAACGTCGTCTCCTTCGCGGAACTACTACCAGACCGCCGTGCCCTTCATGGTCGTCGCGCCCGCACTATTTGCGGTCCACAGTTCCATGGTGCCGCCGGTCGCGCTCGCGTTGACGCTGAATTCGCTGCCATCGAACAACGGTTGCAGGCCACGATAGGTGAAGGTCTTCGGTGCCTTGCCGCCGTGGAGCTTCGCGCCGAGCTCGACCAGCAGCGAGGCCTGCAACGGGCCATGCACGATCAGGCCGGGATAGCCTTCCTCCTTGGTGACGTAGTCGCGATCGTAGTGGATGCGGTGGCTGTTGAAGGTGACCGCCGAATAGCGGAACAGCAGCACCGGGTCGGCCATATGCGTTTCGCGGGTCGCCGCTACGGGCGCCTGCGCAGGCTTTGACGGTGTTGCGTTCTTGCCGTCCTTGGGGACGTCCCGGTAGACGATGTCGTGCCGTTCGCGAACAGCGGGGCCGCGCGCGGTCGTGAACACGTGATCCACCGAGACGAAGCACAGCGTCCCCGTGCTCCCGGTCTTGACCGTCACGTCCTTGATGGTCGAGTGGCGCGTCACGGTGTCGCCGACGCGCAGGGGTTCGACGAAATGGATTTCGCCGCC
>JBQCIZ010000670.1:0-2240 GCA_051953235.1 Nitrobacter sp.
TGCACGCCCTTGCCGAGATACCGGCCCTTGTCGCCGTCGCGCAATTCGACCGCCTCGTGGGCGCCGGTGGAGGCGCCCGAGGGCACCGCGGCGCGGCCCATCGCGCCATCCTCCAGCACGACATCGACCTCGACGGTCGGATTGCCGCGGCTATCGAGAATTTCGCGGCCGATGATGTCGACGATGGCGGTCATGAGAACCTCTTGAATTGAGTGGGGCGGGATTTCGCGCTGCTTCTACCGCAATGCTCGCGCGCCGGAAAGGCCGCCCAAATGTGTCTGCCCCGTGACGTATCCGTGAGGATTGGCTATCAGGAGGACCAACGGAGACCATCATGGCCAGAAAGCCCCCCACGTCATCCAAGCCGTCCAGGCTGCAACTCGGCCATGCCGTGAAATGGCCCACGTCGCCGGACGCGGCAAAACTCGATCGCGTGCCGAACCCGCAGAAGGACACGAATTACGTGGCGCGGTTCACGGCCCCCGAGTTCACTTCGCTGTGCCCGGTCACGGGCCAGCCGGACTTCGCCCATCTCGTGATCGACTACGTGCCGGGATCGTGGCTGCTCGAGTCGAAGTCGCTGAAGCTTTATCTCGCGAGCTTCCGCAGTCACGGCGCCTTCCACGAAGATTGCACGGTTGCGATCGGCAAGCGCATCGCGGCCGAGATCAAGCCGAAGTGGCTGCGCATCGGCGGCTACTGGTATCCGCGCGGCGGCATTCCCATCGATGTATTCTGGCAGACCGGACGGCTGCCCAAGGGCATGTGGATTCCCGATCAAGGCGTCGCGCCCTATCGCGGGCGGGGCTAGCCGCCGTCCATTCTAAGCACGATGGAACCTGCATCCGCTGATCGCGTTTGCGTCCCTGCCGGCCCTCGCCGGACATGGGAGTGACGGTGAGCCGCACGACGGGCGCACAATCATCGCGCGGCATTCGCCCGCTTGAAGCGCTGAATTTCTTCATGGCCGACATGCAGGCCGGCATCGGCCCATTCGTCGGCGTCTTTCTGCTGGCTCACGACTGGCACAGCGGCTGGATCGGCACCATACTGACCATTGGCGGCGTCGCCGGAACGCTGATGACGACGCCGATCGGCGCGTTGGTGGACGCGACGCAGTCAAAGCGCGCCTACGTCATCCTTTGCGGCACCTGCACGGTGCTCGCCTCCGCGATCATCTTGCTGTCGCAGGATTTCTGGGTCGTGACGTTTTCGCAGGTCGCAACCGCCGTCGCCGGTGCCGCCATCATCCCCGCGGTGACCGGCATCACGCTCGGCATGGTGAGACAGGCCGGCTTCAACCGGCAGAACGGCCGCAACCAGGCCTTCAATCATGCCGGCAACATGGTCGGTGCGGCGCTGTCGGGGCTGGTCGGCTGGCAGTTCGGCTTCGTCGCCGTGTTCGTTCTCGCCGCGGTGTTCGGCGTGATTTCCATTGCCTGCGTGCTCGCCATTCCCGGAGATGCGATCAACCATGCCGCGGCGCGCGGTCTGCATGAGAGCGGCGAGCATGCCGGCGAAGTCAGCGGCTTCGACATACTGGTCCGCTGCAAGCCGCTCTTGATCCTCGCTGCGGCGCTCGCCTGCTTCCACCTCGGCAACGCCGCGATGCTGCCGCTCTACGGCCTCGCTGTCGTTTCCGAACACGGCGCCAATCCGACCGGTTTCGTGGCGACTACGATCGTTATCGCCCAGGGCACGATGATCCTCACCTCGCTGTTTGCGATGCGGCTCGCCGAAAAGAACGGCTACTGGCTGGTGATGCTGATCTCGTTCGCATCGCTGCCGATCCGCGGCGTCATCGCGGCCGGCCTGATCACGACCTGGGGCGTGGTCCCCGTCCAATTGCTGGATGGCGTCGGCGCCGGGCTGCAAAGCGTGGCGGTGCCCGGCCTCGTGGCGCGCATCCTCTACGGGACCGGTCGCATCAACGTCGGCCAGGGCGCGGTCATGACCGTGCAGGGAATTGGCGCGGCGCTGAGCCCCGCGATCGGCGGCTGGATCGCGCAAGGCGTCGGTTATCCGGCCGCGTTCCTGATCCTCGGAGGATTCGCGCTGGCCTCTCTGGTCCTGTGGCTCGGCTTTGGCGGTTTGCTCAAGCCAGCCTGCACCCGCATGCCTGCCGAGCCGTCGGTTGCTCCGCAGTTGTCATCCTGACGTGAACTATCCCGTGCGTGCGGCCGCCCTGCCCGCCAGCAATCGCGCGCAAACGAACCCGAGGATCGTGATGACGACTGCGC
>JBQCIZ010000671.1:0-4568 GCA_051953235.1 Nitrobacter sp.
ATGTAAAGTGTCCAGCAAAACTCCCTTCTCGCTCACGCCCGGATTCCATGCCGTCGTCATCGGCGGCGCCGGCGATATCGGCGCCGCGATCAGCAATCTCTTCTGCGACCTCGGCGCGACCGTCACCGCGACCGGCGCCAACGACGCCGACCTCGCGCGCACGCTGCTGAAGCCGCGCGAGGGCCTGCGGCTCGCAGCGCTGGATGTCACCGATGACGACGCGGTTGCCTCATTTGCGCAGCAGCACACGCGCGTCGATGCACTGGTAAATTGCGCCGGCATTTTAGCACGCGACAAGGAATACGAGATCGCGACTTTCATGAAGGTGCTCGACGTCAACCTGACAGGCACCTTCCGGACCTGCATGAGCTTTCATCCGCTGCTGGCCAGGAGCAAAGGCGCGATCGTCAACATCGCGTCAATGAACGCCACGCTGGCGCTGCCGCGAATCCCCGCCTATTGCGCAAGCAAAGGGGGCGTTGTGATGCTAACCAAGGCGCTGGCGCTCGCATGGGCCGACGAAGGCATTCGGGTAAATGCCGTGGCGCCCGGTTATATCGAGACCGCCATCAATGCGGCGGGTCGCACCGATCGCGCGCACTATCAGCGAATTGCCGATCGCATCGCCTTCAAGCGCTGGGGACAGCCCGAAGACATCGCCGGTGCCGTCGTCTTCCTGTGCATGCCGGCATCGCAATACGCGACCGGAACGACAGTGGCGGTCGACGGCGGATTTTTGGCGGGATGACGCGACCGCGCGGCCGGTAAACCGCCGTCCGGACACGCCCGGCACTCAGGGCCGCAGCGACGCCGGACTCGTCTGCTACTACGTATCCGGCCGGAATTTTTGATCGAATTTATCGAACAGGTTGCTGACCATCATCGCGACTTCGGTGCGGTTCCTGGCCTTCAGCTTGCGCATGATGTGACGGACATGAACCTTCACCGTGCTTTCACACATGCCGAGTTCGAACGCGATCTGCTTGTTCGCCTTGCCGCGGCATAGCGCCTCCACGACCATGATCTGTCGCGCCGTGAACAGTTGACTGCCGCCATTGTCCTGATTCTGGGATGACGGCATGACACAGCTTATCGGAACGAATGTGCCGCCGGCCTCGACCAACCGCACCGCCTCGACGGCGATGCCAAGCGTCATGCTGGTAGGAATATAGCCCCGCGCGCCGCTCTCGATGGCGCGCATGATCCGCGATGCATCCTCGATGTCGGAAATGATGACCAGCGGCGCGCTCGTGGCGAGGCGCGCAAACTCGTCGAGGTCGTCGGATTTTTCAATCGGCCTTGTTCGTTGATTCCGGATGCTGAGCAGAATGACCGAAGGTACCGGATAGTCATCCTCAGCTTTCACCCAATCGGACAAGGTCGAAAATGCGAACACCTCATGATCGACGTAAGCCGCCTGCAGGCAATGCATCAGACAATCGCGGACAAGTGCGCGTTCGTCTATGATGACAATGACGTTTCTCGCAATCGCCGTTTGGCCGCCAAAGGAGTCTTCTCCTTCCAAATCCAGCGCGTTGCGACTCTCGCGCGTAGAGACTGATGCACCCGAACTCGTTGCGCGAGGCACCGTACGCGCCTGCCAAGGCGGCGCAACATCCGCCACGCTTGCACGCGGAATCGCGTTTTGATGGTACGCCCCGCGCCGCGGCAGCGTGGACATCTTGTCCAGAGACTTACCCGATGGGACAGCTGCGGGCGATTGCGATCGAATATTGAGTGAAGTGCTCGTGAAAGTCTTGACCGTGTCGGTCACTGCGCGCGAACTCTGATCCGCAGGGGGGGCGGTCGCAGGCAAACGGCTCGATAAATTAATATCACCAAAATAATTTGATCGGTTCGCGCTCATTGGGGGTACCTACTCAACTCAACCCGTTTCGAACGCTGTAACGGACAGGCCGGTCCACCCTACCTGTACGATCCCTCCGTCTTCAGCTCACCTCCGCAATCCAACTAATGATTCAGGTTGTCCCCTGCCTGAACATTACCCACGTCCGGCTTAAGTCTAATCGATTTCGCAGTAGCGGACTATACCGACGAATAACTTTCTGGTGACCAAAAGAAGAGTTCCATTTGAACCTTCAAGGCACTTGTGCCGACGGAAGCGCCGCGACGTAGGCATCGAAGGCATCGGCCCAGTTGCCCGTGACGGTATTGAGCAACACGCTTGCGCCACGCTCATTTATCGCATCTTGCCAAGGCTCATATCCGATCGATGTGACAGCGGCTGTTCCGCAAAGACGCGACGCCACGATCGTTGCGCGATGACATCCGTATTGGAACTCTTCCGAGTGAGCGGTGCTGAGAGTGAGAGCATCCTCTCCAATAAGGTCAGCATTCATGTCCGTTATCGCGCTCCAGGCCTGCGACTGAACGACGCTTAGCTCTCGATCCCGCAAGGTTCGGCTCTCGATCCGGGCGACGATGGTGATCAAGGTCAGCATGAACCCGACGAGGTAAGGATCGCGCCAGGCCGTATCGGGAATGCCGTTCAAGCGAGCGCGGCTTTGTTCGACCAGAGGGCCGATCATGGCCACCGCCGCGCGGCGTCCCTTTCTGACATCCATCATTGCCGATGCCCAGCGCAGCATTTTTGCCTCCTCGAGCTGCACTCGCGAAGACCCTCCCGCACGCGGAGGCTTGTCTTCTTTGGTATCCTACGAGACGATAGCGCCACAGGACAGAACGATTATCGAATGCAGGCGACGGGCCTGCCCTTGCATGCGATGCCGGATCATGACCATCAGCGAGCTGCCTCCCAAACCCGATTTCGCAGCGCTCGAAGCCGCAGCGCCCAAATCCGTAGACCGCCGGACGACGATTCTGGCGTTGATCGGCAACGTGGTGCTTAACTGGTCCAACAACGAGAGCCTGTTCATTTTTGTTCTGATGCTACTGCAGAAAACCGATCAGGTTTCGGCAGCCATTCTGTTCGCGACACTCAACACGACCCGGGCAAGGCTCGACCTCATCCAGAGGCTGGCGCGGATCAAGATCAAGGACAAGGCGCTCAGCCGCGAGCTCGACCATCTCATCGAGCGTTTCAATGACGGAACGCACGTTCGCAATGAGCTCAATCACTGCATGTATACCGTCGACAGCAGCGGCGAAATTTCGCAAACGCAATCGATGCGCCTCGTGCAAACCCGCGGAAATCTCCGGTTCGGTGAAACCAAGCCGCTAGACGACGCACGCATCAACGAAATGATCGAAGCGGTCCGCGAAATGGCGCGGCTGAACCGGGACATCTGGGACTTCTTGCCCCGGCTCGAAGCTCATCTGCGGTAAGCTGCGGCGACAGACCGCAGTCTGAGCTCGTGGTTCGCCAGCCAAAGTCGTAACCCGCTACGCCTTTCGGTTGATAGCGGCTTCTCCTCAAGTCGGCTGCAAATCTCCCTAAGGGCAACTAGCCGCATTGAAGCCATTGCGAGAGGCTTGGCGTGCGAAATCGGCCTCAGTGCCGATCTTGCCGCCGGAAGAACCGGCGTATCAACCCGCATCGCTTCATGGCCAGGCCGCTGACGTAGAAGATTGGCGCGCCCTCGTCGCGACGATGCTCCTCCAACAGGAGCCTATCATGGGTCATCCATCTCAAAATCCGCACGATCCGCATGACGACAACGATCCCACGCAGAACCAGGGCCAGGCGCAAGCCAACCTCCAGGGTCAGATCCAGGGTCAGGCCAATCTGCAGGGCCAGCTTCAAGGCCAGGGTCAGGGTCAGGGCCAAGGTCAGGATCAGACCCAGACCGCCGCTCAGTCGCTCTACTCAACCAGCGACAACCTGAACGGTAACGGGAACCTGAATGGTAACGGAAACGGCAACTGGAACGGCAACGGAAACGAGAACGACAGCAGCAACAGTAACGACAACAGCAACTGCAACGTCAACAGCAACTCGGTCGACAACAGCCTCGACAACGGCGTCTGCAACAATCTCGAGAACAACATCGAGAACAGCGTCAACAACCACGTTGACACCTGCGTGAACGTTGCGGTCAACGTCGATCTCAGTCTGGACTCCATCCCCAGTGCACCGGTTATCGATCTCCATGGGCTGACCGCGACCGATTCCCTGATCATGCCCGATGTCGTCAATCAGACGCTGAATGGCGGCGGCAACCAGTTCAATATCGACCAGGTGAACAACCTGGTGGACAACGACCAGCTCTCCAGCCCGTCTGTGAACTTCAACGGCGGCGGCGGTTCCGACTGGTGCGATCCGTGCGATCCGAGCAGCGGCGGTTCCTTCAACATGGATGCGCATATCCATGGCGCTACGGTCACAGCGGGCAACCTGGGCAACCTCGATCACGCCAGCAGCGGCATCAGCGCCGATGCGTCCGTGACCCAGTCGGCCTTCAACCAGAGCATCACCATGGGTGCCAACATCCAGTTCAACAGCCAGACGATCACGGCGGGCCACGACGGCTTCACCGACGATCATCACACCGGCTAGCCTTCCCTTCGGACCTGCGCGGCAACCGCCGCGCAGGTTTTTTTTGACCGATCGATACCGTTGGAGACTTTCGAGACTGCGATGGGCGCTC
>JBQCIZ010000672.1:0-2424 GCA_051953235.1 Nitrobacter sp.
CCCAGCGCTTGACGCGATGCTCAAGTTCGAATGGGCTCTTGGTCCGGATCGCTTCCGCGACAGCCGCCATGACCTGTGGCTGATCCTCCGGATGAATGTAGTTCTTGAGCCAGTCCCGGCGCGGCTCGCTGGTATCCGCGATGAAGCCCCGCCCGTCCAGTTCGTGCATCTCGGTCCAGTCGGCGCTCATGCGGTACATGACTTCGCTGCTGGCCGCGATGTAGGCTCTCAACCGCTTTTCGCTTTGCGAGTGGTCCTGCTGGCCTGGGGTTGGCTCTGGAAATGATAATCTTTGGAAATCGCCGTCTAACCGATGTCCGGTCATAACCCCTCCGCAGCCAATCAGAAATGACGTTCGAGGAGGCAAAAAGTTCCCTCCACACCGGGTGAGGAGGGCTTGGAGTAAGCCGTCGCGGCTGGACGGCACCGCGCTGGCCCGAAATCACCTCAACTTGTCGTGGAGTGGACAATGAAAGCAGAAGGCCTCGTCACGAAGCGGAGCAGGTTTGACCCCGAGGAGACCATGACGCGGCTGGAAGCCGAGGTCTGGGCGAAGGGCATGACGGTGTTCGTCCGCATCGATCACGCCGCCGGCGCGGCCGCAGTCGCTCTGCCGTTGCGGCCGACCGATCTGCTTATCTTCGGTGCCGCCAAAGGTGGAACGCCACTGATGCAGGCGGCCCAAACGATCGGCATCGATTTGCCGCTGAAAGCGCTGGTCTGGCAGGACGAGGATGGCACGACCTTCGTATCCTACAACGACCCCATTTGGCTCGCGCAGCGGCACGGTCTCGGTGTGGCAGTAACGCCTGTCGTCGAGGCGATGGCGAGCGCGCTCGACGCCATCGTGGCGAGTGCGGCCGGAATGTCTTGAGAGATCCGGTCCGCGCCGATACGAGCGCGCCTGTTAACCGTCGAACCCCACGAACACGGTCGCTTCCTTGACCGACTTGCGCTCGGACACCACGGCGTTCGCGGGAAAGCTGTCGTCGGGCCATCCGAGCGCGATGCTTTTCATGATGACCTGATCGTCGGCGATGCCGGCATGCTCGCGCACAACGGGCGACTGCATGATGCCCTGGCTGTTGATGACGGCCCCTAATCCGCGCGACCAGGCGGCGTTGACGAGCGCGGTCGCCACCGCCCCGCAGTCGAACGGTGTGTCGTCGCTGCCGTCGAGCACGCGGTCGTAGGTCACGATCACGCAGACCGGCGCGTCGAACTGGCGGAAGCCGCGCAGCACCCAGTCCTGCCGCATCTCCTTGTCGTCGCGCGCGATACCCATGGCCGAAAACAGTTGCTTGGCGACGCCGATCTGCCGCTCCCGGTGAGCGCCTGCGAACGGCTGCCCGGTGCGGAATTCACGCGACTGCGGGATGCCCGCGACCATCCGCTCGGTATTGCCGGCGCGGATTCGGTTCAGCGGCTCGCCGGTGATGACATAGAAATTCCACGGCTGGGTGTTCATCGACGACGGCGCGCGCATCGCAAGGGCGATGATCTCCTCGATCAGTTGGCGCGGCACTGGATCGGGCTTGTAGCCGCGAATGCTGCGGCGGCCGAGAATCACGTCATCGAATTTCATGGGTGTGGATCCCTTTGGATCACAAGTGGATATTCCCGGTTTTCTAACGAGTCAGCAAACGACGTCAAGATCGTGACCGGGCACCGCCTGTTCAAGCGAGAAGCTGCTTTATTGCCGGTCCGCCCGCGGCTAGTCTCGACTCCTCTGTTCAGACAACGTCCGGCTTGGTCCGGCGCGGGTCATCGGTGTGTTCTCACTTCGAAAGGTCGGCAGCATGCGGGCGGTGATCATCGGCGCGGGAATGGGCGGGTTGATGACGGCGCTGGCGCTGCGGCAGACCGGCGTCTTCGCATCGGTCGATGTCTATGAGCAAACCAAGGTGCCAAGCACCGCAGGCGCCGGATTGAACATTCCCCCGAACGGCGCGCGGATATGCCGTTGGCTCGGCGTCGACAGCGATGGCGGCGAGCCCAAGGGGCCCGAGGGGGCGATCGACGGCGGCCGGGCGGCCATTCTGGAATCGACACGGCAGTTCAACATGGATGGCACCGTGACGAAGCGGCCGTTCGATCATGTCACTGCCGCGGGCGACGGTGCGGGGTTTCATCACATGCACCGGCTGGACCTGTTGATGTGCCTCTACAAGCGCGCGTTCGAGTTCGGCCCTGACAGCGGAGAGCCATGCCCGATCACCGTGCACATGGACTGCAGGCTGGCCGGGTTGCATCAGACCGACGGCGAGGTGACCGCGACCTTTGCGAATGGCCGAACCGCCACCGGCGAGGTTCTCGTGGGCGCCGACGGAATCAACTCCGCGACGTTGCGGCTGGCGTGGCCGAACCCGCGTCCCAAGCGCTGGACCGAGGTGACGTGCTTTCGCGGGCTGATTCCGCGAGCGG
>JBQCIZ010000673.1:0-2080 GCA_051953235.1 Nitrobacter sp.
GCGAAAATATTGGTCGCCGCCGCCACCACGAGCGCGATCATGGCGCCGCTCGCGCCGCCGATCAGATAGCCCACGCCCATGAACAGGCCGGTGAGGCCGGCCAGCAGGATCGCGGTGCGGAAATAACTCATCGTCTCCTCCAGCGGCCGCGCGAAGATCCGGCGCGGCACACCCCAGAGATGGGAATGGCGGCGGGGGCCGCGCAAGACCGGGCGCTGCGGCGGCGCGTCGCAACAAAGGTTACAGCCAAAGGTTACAGCCATGTCATGATGGCGTGCGGCGCGGACTTTCCACGCGGCGGCATGGCGCAAGGCTGCGATGCGGCCCTGCGCGATTGCCTTGGCACCTGTGTGCACGTAGGCTCGCCCGATATCCCACAAGAAACAACGAGCCGGAGAAAACCCCATGGCGCGCCTGAAGTTCGGAGCCTTTCTCGCCCCGCATCACCCGGTCGGCGAGCATCCGATGCTGCAATTCCGCCGCGACCTGGATTTCGTCGAGCAGATCGACGGCCTCGGCTTCGACGAGTTCTGGTGCGGCGAGCACCATTCCTCCGGCTGGGAGATGATCGCCTCGCCCGAGATGTTCCTCGCCGCGGCCGGCGAACGCACCAAGCGCATCAGGCTCGGCACCGGCGTGGTGTCGCTGCCCTATCATCACCCCTTCAATGTCGCGCAGCGCATGGTGCAGCTCGATCACATGACCGGCGGCCGCGCCATCTTCGGCTCCGGCCCCGGCGCGCTGGCGTCGGACGCGCATACGCTCGGCATCGATCCGATGACCCAGCGCGACCGGCAGGACGAGGCGATCGGCCTGATCCGCCGCCTGTTCAACGGCGAGCGCGTCACCGCCAAGAGCGACTGGTTCGTCATGAACGACGCCAAGCTGCAGATTCGCCCGCTGCAGGAGGACATGCCGTTCGTGGTGGCGTCGCAGATTTCGCCGTCGGGCATGACGCTGGCCGGCAAATACGGCATCGGCATCATCTCGCTCGGCTCGATGTCGACGCAGGGCCTGATGGCGCTGCCGCAGCAATGGGTATTCGCCGAGGACGCCGCCAAGAAGCACGGCCAGACGGTCGATCGCGCCAACTGGCGCGTGCTTCTGTCGTGGCACATCGCCGAAACGAAAGAACAGGCCCGGCTCGAGGCGCGCAACGGCCTGATGCGCTGGCACAACGAGTACACCGTCGGCACCTTGCAGCGGCCGGGCGTCGCGCCCTTCGCCAATCCCGACGAGGCGGTGGAGAAGACCGCGTGGGTTGACAACGCCGCCGCCGTCATCGGCACGCCCGACGATCTCGTCGCGAAAATCCGCGACATCGTGAAGGTGTCCGGCGGCGTCGGCACCATCGTCGGATTCGTCCACGACTGGGCCAATCCGGAAAATACCCGGCGGAGCTGGGACATGGTGGCGCGCTACGTGATCCCGGAGGTGCAGGGCCTCATCACGCCGCTGCGCGAATCCCGCGAATGGCTGGTGCACAACCGCGACGTCTTCGAGCGCGCCGGCCAGGCTGTGATGGCCAAGATCATGTCGAACGACAAGGCCGCCGAGGCCCTGAAGAACACCGGCCCCGGCCGTGTTGCGATTCCGACGGTCAACGCACCGGATCTCGCAGCGGCCGCGAAGAAAGCGTGAGGCGGCCACTCGAACGTTTCTTCGATCCATTGATCCGTCATGCCCGGCTTTGTGCCGGGCATCCACGTCTTGAAGCATTGCCGATCCAAAGACGTGGATGGCCGGAACAAGTCCGGCCATGACGACAAATGGTCTGTCCCAGCCGCACTTTTATGAAGCCGGCGCCGCAGCCCGGCTTTCCGATACAGCCGCCACCTCCGCCAGCGCCATCGCATCGACGGAATCGACGCGGCCGCGAATCGTGAGCGGCCCGAGATCGCGTAGCGCCACCGGCGGCGCGTCGTCGAATCGCGCGACCGCCGCGCGCGCCGCAACGAACCCGCCGTCCACATGACGGCTCTGCTCCTCGAGCCGCGCCGCGGTGTTCATGACGTCGCCGTTGAACACGATGGCGCGCTTGACCTCGCCGATCTCGCCGACGATGACGGAGCCGAAATTC
>JBQCIZ010000674.1:0-2977 GCA_051953235.1 Nitrobacter sp.
GTGCCGCGCGAGGCGGCGAATTCGTTCTGCACCACCGGTAGCGCCACCACCACCGACCACATGCCGACGCTGCCGAGCGAGCCGATCAGCACGGCTACGGCCAGCCGCATCCACGCCCGGCGCGAGTCGGGGATGAAAGCAGTCGAATCGGAGAGAACTTGAGACGAATTTTCCACGGCGTTCGCAACTTCGGCGGCATTGGCCTGCCGGTCAACCCGTCTGCCGCAATAACGGGCATGCAGCGCCGATGGGTCGCAAACGTACGCGACCAGCGATCGCCAACCGGGGATGGTCGCGGCCGGCGCGGGCGACCTCACCCCCTGAAGAGTCCGCCAGACCGAAGCATTCCGGGTGGAGCAGCGTCCCGTCCGCTCAGGCCCGTGCCGCGTCAGGAATCGGCCGAAAAACAGCCTCTTACGAGTGCCTGTTAACCCTTTGCTAACCATACACCGGGCAAATTTTGCCCAGTGGAATCCGGGTGAAGTCGAGTGTCGTCAGCCGCGTAAAACGGGAGGAACCCCGTGGACGCCAGTGCGGTGCCTCACTTTCGGAACGGCGGCCCCTCGGCCGCCGCACAGACGTTTGGGGCGCGCGAACGGCATTCGCGAGGGGACACGGCGACGATGGTTGATGTGACGGCGGGCCAGGGTACGGACACCTCGGCGGGCTTCCCGAGTTTCAGCGATATCAAGACCATGCTCAAGCGCGGCGACCTCGCGCTGGCCTTCGGCATCCTGACGATCCTCGTCGTCCTGATCCTGCCGCTGCCGTCGGTGGTGCTCGACCTGTTTCTGGCGATCTCGATCACGCTGTCGATCCTGATCCTGATGACGGCGCTGTTTATCCAGGCGCCGCTGGAATTCTCCGCTTTCCCGACCGTGCTGCTGATCTCGACCATGCTGCGGCTGTCGCTCAACCTCGCCTCGACGCGGCTGATCCTGTCGCACGGGCACGAGGGGTCGGCCGCCGCCGGTCACGTCATCGAGGCGTTCGGCAACTTCGTGATGGGCGGCAACTTCGTGATCGGCATCATCGTGTTCGCGATCCTCGTGATCGTGAACTTCGTGGTCATCACCAAGGGTTCGGGGCGCATCGCCGAGGTCGCGGCGCGCTTCCAGCTCGACTCCATGCCCGGCAAGCAGATGGCGATCGACGCCGACCTCTCCGCCGGCCTGATCGACGAGAAGACTGCCAAGGAGCGCCGCAAGGCGCTGGAGGACGAAAGCGGCTTCTTCGGCGCCATGGACGGCGCCTCGAAGTTCGTACGCGGCGACGCGGTCGCAGGCCTGCTCGTCGTCTTCATCAACGTGATCGGCGGCATGATCATCGGCATCGCGCAGCAAGGCCTGAGTTTTTCGGACGCGGCGCGCAGCTATACGATTCTGACCGTCGGCGACGGCCTCGTCACGCAGATCCCGGCGCTGATCGTCTCGACCGCGGCGGGCCTACTGGTCTCCAAGGCCGCGGTCTCCGGCTCCGCCGACAAGGCGCTGATGAAGCAGCTCTCCGGCTATCCGCAGGCACTCGGCATGTCGGCCGGCGTGATGCTGGTGCTCGCGATGCTGCCGGGCATTCCGATGCTGCCGTTCCTCGCGCTCGGCGGCGGCGCGGCGGCGCTGGCCTGGAATTCGCGCAAGCAACAGCGTGTCGCGGCGGTCGAGGCCAAGGCCGCGGCCAAAACCGAAGCCACGGCGGCGGCAGCGCAAGCCGCCGCCGAGGAGCCGATCTCGGCCGCGCTGAAGATCGACGATCTCAAGATCGAGCTGGGCTACGCACTGCTGCCGCTGGTCAATGGTCCGGACGGCCAGGACCGCCTCACCGAGCAGATCAAGGCGCTGCGCCGCTCGCTCGCGATCGAGATGGGATTCGTGATGCCCGCGGTGCGCATCCTCGACAACGTGCAGCTCGAGGCCAACACCTACATCATCAAGATCAAGGAGGTCGATGCCGGCCAGGGCCGCATCTGGCCGAACCAGTACATGGTGATGGATCCGGCCGGCAATCAGGTCGACGTCCCCGGCATTCACACCACCGAGCCCACCTTCGGCCTGCCCGCGACATGGGTCGATGCCTCGCTGAAGGAAGAAGCCACGCTGAAGGGCTACACCGTGGTCGACGCCGCGACGGTGGTCTCCACCCATCTGACCGAACTGTTGAAGACCAACATGTCGGACCTGTTGTCCTACGGTGAGGTGCAGAAGCTGCTGAAGGAGTTGCCGAAGGAACAGGGCGAACTGGTCAAGGATATCGTCCCCGCCCAGATCACGATCTCCGGTATCCAGCGCGTGCTGCAGTTGCTGCTCGCCGAACGCATCTCGGTGCGCGACCTCTCCACCATTCTGGAAGGCATCGCCGACGCGCTCGCCTTCTCGCGCAATCCGGCGACGCTGGTCGAACACGTGCGCGCCCGCCTCGCGCGCCAGATCTGCGCGCAGAACACCTCGATCAACGGCTACTTGCCGCTGGTCGCACTGTCCGCAAAGTGGGAGCAGGCCTTCGCCGAATCCATCATCGGCCAGGGCGAGGAACGCAGCCTCGCGATGCAGCCATCAAAACTCTCCGAGTTCATGACGGCGGTGCGCGAACGCTTCGAGCAGGCCGCGCGCGAGGGCGAGTCGCCGGTACTGGTGACGTCGGCCGCGATCCGGCCGTTCGTGCGCTCACTGGTCGAACGCTTCCGCGCCCAGACCACCGTGCTGTCGCAGGCCGAAATCCATCCCCGCGCCCGGCTGAAGACCGTCGGCAGCATCTGACAGTCCGGCCCAGCCCTGGCGGGGTGCGGCATTTCGGCATCAGACAAGCGGTTTATGGGAAATGCGTTTTCCAGACGTACGCAGTCTGCTGGTTACCGCTTAACATTAACGCATTGATTCAATTGCGAGAATGAGAAATCCGGCTCATGGTCAGGAGCGGTGGATCGCATTGGTTCACACCTTTTCACTGCTTTGTGAGCGCCTCTTCGGAACTTGAAGGCCGA
>JBQCIZ010000675.1:0-3468 GCA_051953235.1 Nitrobacter sp.
CGGCGATCAGCAGAACGGCAACGGCGAGCGCTTCGGCCAGCTTCGCCTTGAAGCGTCCACCGGGGCGATCGACGGTGCGCGACCACAGCGACGGCGCTTCGCCCTGACGCGCGAGACGAAACGCAACAAGGCTGTCGCCGATGGTCGATCCGGCTTCCGAGTGGCCGCCAGCGGCAATGAGCACGTATTGCTCACCCTTCCACGCATACGTCATCGGATTGGCGGCGGCCGGCACCGGCAATCGTCCTTGCCAGAGCTCGGCACCCGACTTCGCATCGAAGGCGCGCAAGTAGGCATCGAGCGCGCCGGTGAAGACGAGTCCGCCTGCCGTGACCAGCACGCCGCTGAAAAGTGGTGTACCTGTCTTGAATGCGATACCGAGCGGCGAGTGATCTTCCGCCGTTCCGACCGAAGCGTGCCAGAGGATCTTGCCGGCCTTCAGATCGACCGCCACGAGTTCGCCCCAGGGCGGCGGATTGCACAGCGCACCCGACAATCCGGTCGCCACGGCCCGCGTCATCGCGAACGGCGCGCCGCGCTGCATGCCGAGATCGCCGCCTTCCGGCCGCTTGAGGTTTGCCGCGTCCGCCGCCGGGATCAGCTTGATGATGTGCGCGGCGTGCGTGACATTCGCATAGACAATCTGATGCGCCGGATCGAACGCGGCGCCGCCCCAGTTCACGCCGCCGCCGGTCATCGGATAGACGATCGTGCCCTGAAGCGAAGGCGGCGTATAAAGGCCGTCGTTGCGCAACGGCGCAAGCTTCTCGCGGCATACCTTGCGATCGATAAACGGAATGAGGCCGAACGCATCGTCGGGCGAGATCCGCTGCCGCATCAGCGCTGGTACGTGCGTCGGAAACGGCTGGGTCGGCGAAAGCTGTTCGCCCGCAACGCCGCCTTGCGGCACCGGACGTTCTTCCACCGGCCAGACCGGCTGTCCGGTGTGTTCGTCGAGCACAAAGAGAAAGCCTTGTTTGGTCGGCTCAATGACGGCGTCGCGCAGACCCTTGCCGGTGTCGATGCGTGCGAGCGTCGGCTGCGCCGGCAAATCGTAATCCCAGACATCGTGGTGCACGGTCTGAAACGACCACGCCCGTTCGCCGGTCTCGATTTTCAGCGCGACGACCGAGTTGGCGTAGTCGTTGTTGCCCGGCCGCTTGCCGCCCCAGAAATCTGGACTGGGCGATGAGGTCGGCAGAAACACCAGGCCGAGTTCGTCATCGACCGACATCGGTGCCCACACGTTCGCAGCGCCAGCTTCGATCCCGTCATGCACAAGCGGATCCCAGCTCCAGCGGGGCTTTCCGGTCCGTGCATCGAAGGCATGCACGGCGCCCTGCGGCGCATCGACCCGGCCATTGTCGCTGATCGAGGAGCCAACCACCACGACGCCATGGCTCACGACCGGAGCGGACGTGATCTGGAATTCGCCGGGCCATCGCAACGGCTTGCCCGGATCGATCTTCACCTCGCCGCCTTCGCCGAAATCGGCGCAGGCCTGACCGGTTTTCGCGTCAAGCGCGATCACGCGCGCATCGTTGGTGCCCGTGAAGATGCGCGACCGGCATGCCGCACCCTCGACCGCCTGCTCGTCGCGCCAGTAGGCGACACCGCGGCAGTTGTAGCGATTGGCCGGATTCTGACTGAGACTGATCTTCGGATCGAAGCGCCACTTCTGCCGGCCGGTGGCGGGATCGAGCGCGATCACTTCATTGAACGGCGTGCACATGATGACGCTGTCTTCGACGAACAGCGGCGTCACCTCCAGTTTCGTCCGCGCCATCACCCGCGCCGGACGCGTCATCATATCTCCGGTATGAAATGTCCAGGCCGGCACCAGATTGCCGACATTGTCGGGCGTGATCCTGTTCAGCGGCGAGAAACGCGTGCCTCCGCTGTCGCCGCCCCAGTGATCCCACGCCGACGCAGGCGTATTCACCACTGTCGCAAGGGCCATAAAGGCAAAAGCCAGCTTCATGTCATTCCGTTATGAAACGATCTTCATGCGACGAATGCACAGGGTTCAATGTCATTGCTTCGGCTTCTTGGATTGCGACGAGACGCCGAGACTTCCCCATGGATCGAACTTTTCCTTGGAATCGGGAATCGTCTTGAGCGCAACGTCATACGCCTTCTGATCCACCTTCGGAGCCTTGGGCGCCGCCTTCTGATCGCCGCCGCGACGATGATGACCGCCGCCGCCCATCTGCGCATCGGCCGGCGACACGGACACGGCCGCCAGCGCAAACCCCAACGGGAGAACGAATGCGGCAAACTTCATCGGTGAATTTTCTTTCGCCATGCGATGCCGTTCACTCAGACATATTTTGAAACACCCGCGCAGATAACGAGCCTACGACAACTCCGGATCGCGAACCACCGGATCAAGCCAAAAATATGTGATGACGGACTGCCTGCATTTGGCCTGCTTCGGACATAGATTGCCCGAATGCGGCGGGGGATCGTTCGTAGTGCATGCGCCATGGGGATGGCGCTCGGGCTTGCGGGATGCGGGGTAGCTGACAGCTACGCCAGCCTGCCCGCGTTCATGCGCGCGAAACCGAACGAGACGCACTCGCTGGACCCGCAGCCCGACGTTCGCAAACTCCTGCATGACACTCCGAACAGCGTGTTCACGCCGGAGTCGCGTGCGACCAATGTCCGGATCTCGGCGCTCCATCGCGTGCCGAGCGGACCGGGCTGGACCGTCTGCGTCAAGGCCGATCTGATGTCGGTGGTGGGCCGCCCGATCGGTACGCAAACCTACCTCGCCACGATCGAAAACAATGTTGTCGTCGACCGGCGCCACAGCAGCGAGGACGACAACTGCGAAACGGAAACCTACACGCCGTTGTAGATCTCGATTGCGGACGTCAATAAGCCGCCGCAACTATTTCAGCGACGACGACACCGATGCGAACAGACCACTGACGCTCGTGCCGGCACCGTTGACCGCCGCGATGATCGTCAGGGCGATGCCGGCGGCGATCAGCGCGTATTCGATCGCAGTAGCGCCGGACGCTTCCACCAAAAAACGCATCGTCCATTTGTGGAAAAGCTTCCGCATCCATCCCTCCCCCTGACGTTCAGACGCGCAGCGGCTTTCGCTGCCCTTGCGCAAGCTGAGCTCAAAGAATGAGAGGGCTTCTAACGGCAGACTACATACCTACCGCGTCACCAAAGATTTTCGGATTTATTTTGACGACGATCGGTTGTGGCGATCACACGCGACCAGCGACCTTCTCCGGAAGCACGGCGGCCTTCGGCGGCTCGGGGATCGGCCACTCCATCGTAGGCGCGTAACGGCAAGTCGCGTCGCCGTGTGCGAGCGGCGGCGCGCCCGGCTTCATCTCGACGCCCATGACGACACGGCTCGCCCCCAGGCTGATGACGATGATGTCGCGCGTGCGCTGTCCCTGTCGCGGCTGCGCGTCTTCGATCACGAGCAGACCCGGCTCGTTCTTG
>JBQCIZ010000676.1:0-3121 GCA_051953235.1 Nitrobacter sp.
GCTTCGGATTCGGTGTAGTCGACGGGCGCGAGCGCCGGAGCAGCGACCTGCTCGACGATCGACTTGATGGCGTCCTCGATCTTCGCCCGCATCTCCGGCGGCGCGGCCTTGAGCAGGCGGACGCGAACCGCCGCGCCGGCCTTTGCCAGCAACTCGCGCAGCACCTTGATCGGGATGTCGAGCCGCAGTCCGAGCGTTTCCGCGAGTGCACTGTCCTTTTCGGAGCTTTCGACCAGGGTGGCGTAGCCGGATTCGGAAAAGCGCGCGCCGGCATTTTTCGCAAGTGCATGGGAGACCTGGGAGTCGCCGCGTTTGAGCAGCACGTCGGTTACGCCGATGCTGAGGGCGGTCCGGTTCGAGATCGCCAGCAGGTGCTGCTGGCCGCGCAGGCTCGCGATCTCGATCAGGTCGCCTTCGGACAGCCGCGTCGATTTCGTCAGGACCGGCACCGCGACGGCGGCTTCCTCATGATAGGCGAGCTGCCGGACGACCTCCTTCGGGGCGGCGTGCGAACTGCAAAGCGTCGTGCTGAGTTGCGCCAGCGCGCGCGCTTCCATCCGCTCCATCAGCAGGACGAGGACGTCGTCGAAGACTCCGATCTGGTTTTCGTTCAGCCGGTCGGCATCGGACAGGAACAGGTCCGTGACCCGGCGAAGCATCTGAAGCCGCCGCTCCGGTGAGCCACCTTTGACGGCGCCTTCCAGTTCCGTGATGAGCGCCGTTGAGTTTGCTTTGGACATACCGATCCTCAAGCAAGTCACATCTGAGCGCGCGTAACGCTGCGAAACAGCGTTCGCGTAATGCCGTAGAGCCTGCGGTATTTTCGCGCGGGGGACTTAGACGAAAATTAACATCCGGTAAAAACAGTATCGAAATTCTGCAATCATTCGAAGGTCATAAGTCGTAGGGAGACGTTCCGCCCAGTACGCCGGGCCACGACGCCATGCGCTTGGCGCAGGGCTAGAACCGGACAATCAATTGGCGCGGCGCACAAGTGTCCGCTAGCCTGTTTACAACCGGGAATCGATTTCGACTCCAAAAATTTCATATGATCGAATTATCAGCCGCGCCGACCCTGCGTGTGTTTCGATTCAATGATGTCGACGAATTCCGGCAATCGGTCCGGGCCGTCGACGTCAGGTTCTCGCCGTTGGCACGGCATATCTCGGCCAGCCAGACGATTCTGAATCTGCCGGGCTGCGACATCAATCTCGTCACTTCGTTTCCGCGCGTGATGGATGTGCGGCTGAAGCCCGGTTGCACCGCCGTCGGGTTTGCGATGACGCCGCGGAGTGCGTTGCGGATGAACGGAATCGACGCCGACATGCCGTTTCTGGCGATCGGACGGGGGGGCGGCGGCTATACGGCCGTCGAACGCGCCGCGCTGCATTTCACCTCGGTGATGTTCACGCCGGAGGTGCTTGACCGCGGCTGGCCCGAGCCCGGTCAGGACTTCCTGGTGTTCGAAATGTCGGTGGACGCCCAGCAGAAGCTGCGCACTCTCGTTCTGGAAGTGATGAACTTCGCGTCCACCTCGCCCGAAGAGCTGGCCGTGCCCGGCGCCTCGGACGGGATCAGGGAATCGATGCTGTCCACTATCGACTATGCCTTCGCCAATCGGGTCAGCGCCGAGCCGCTCGGGTCGCCGCATGCAGGCCGGTTCATGGAGATCGTGCGGAAGGCGGAAGAGGTCATCTCGGCCAGTCTCAGAAATCCGATCTACAGCGAGGATCTCGCCCGCGAGATCGGCGTATCCGTCCGCACGCTTCACAGCGCGATTTTGAAGCATCGCGGCATGAGCCTGCACCGCTATCTGCGCCTGAAGCGGCTGTGGCTGGTGCGCCAGCGGCTGCGGGAGGGAAACATCAGCGTCAAGGCCTGCGCGCTGGCCCACGGCTTCTGGCATCTCGGCGAATTTTCGAAAAGTTATCGCCGTCATTTCGGCGAAGCGCCGTCCGAAACGGCGGCGCGGACGCGGTAGCGGCTCAGCGCCCCTGTTCGCCGGGCGTCAGCACCTTCATCGCAAGGGCATGAACGCTGCCGGCCAGTTCCCCCGCCAGCAAGGCATTTATCATGCGATGGCGCTCGACCCGGCTCTTCCCTTCGAACGCCTGCGACACAATATAAATCCGGAAATGCGTCTCGCCGCCCGGCCGGTGGCCGGCGTGGCCTTCATGAAGATGTGATTCATCCGTCACATCGAGGCTTTCAGGGGCGAAAGCTTCGCTCAACTTCTTTGTGATGCTATCCTTGACGCTCATGGCGAGCGGAATAACGTTCATTCCCCGCTTTCGTCAATGATGCGAAAGCCAAACGCAAGAAATGCGATGTCAAGACTTGAAGCGTCGGGCATTGCGGTGTCAAACACGGTCATGCCAATCGATTCATCGAAATTCTTCGACAGCATCCGCATCAAGCCGAACAAGGCCGGCGCGAAGCGCGAACGCGCGCGCGAGGAAGTGGTCACTTGCGAATGGCCGGACTGTCAGAATCGCGGATCGCACCGCGCGCCGAAGGGCCGCGGCAATGAGCGCGAATATTTTCATTTCTGCCTGAACCACGTGCGCGAATACAACCAGTCCTACAATTTCTTCCAGGGCATGAACGCAGACGCGGTGGCGCGCTTCCAGAAGGATGCGCTGACCGGCCATCGGCCGACCTGGAAGATGGGGGCCAACGGCGCCAAGGGCAAAGGCAAGACTGGCGAGGCCGATCTCGACGCCGCGGTCGATCCCTTCAGCGTATTCAGCGAGCTCAACGGCCGCGGCCGCTGGCGCGCGGGCGCCGGAGCGAAGTCGCAGGCCAACCCCCAGACGCCCAACGTCTTCAACGCCCAGCGCAAGGCGCTGCAGGTGATGGGGCTCGATTCCGACGCGACGCTCGAGACCGTCAAGGCGAAATACAAGCTTCTGGTGAAGCAACATCACCCCGACGCCAACGGCGGCGACCGTTCGACCGAGGACCGCCTGATCGAGATCATCAAGGCGTACAACTATCTCAAGACGGTGGTCCGCGCCTGAGGCGCTGCTGACAGAGGCGGGCGCCATGATCGAGATGCGTTCGGCGGTCGACTTCTACGAGCGCCATCCGATCTCGGCGGAGATCATCCTCTCCAAACTCA
>JBQCIZ010000677.1:0-3488 GCA_051953235.1 Nitrobacter sp.
TCGCTGCACATCCGCTCAAGCTTCGCCACGCAACGGTCCAGCCCCGCGTCATCGCGGCTATCTTCCACAACGCGGCAAGCGTGGGCGACCGTCGTACGGTCGCGGTTGAAAGCGCGGCCGATAGTCTCGAAACTCAGGGCAAAGCAGATGTGCGCCAGATACATCGCGACCTGCCGCGCATAGGCCGCGCGCGGAGCGCCCCGCGTCGCAGACTTGATGTCGACGGCGGGAAGACCGAATTCATCGGCCACGGCGCCTGCGATCCCATAACAAACCTGCTTGGTCCCGGCTGGCGGCTGCCGGCCAAGGTCGTTCACCGGAGAGGAGTAAGACAAAAGCATGGGCGGGCCTCGTTCTAGGAATATATACCTATATCCTAGACGCCCTTTCACCCCCGGGGATAGCGATTCAAAAAAATATTTTTGACGGATCAGACAGAAACCGCAGGTCACGCTATCTGGATATTATTCCTAGAATCGACGAGATGAAAGCCCTGCCCGCCCACTATTTTCGCCGGCGGCGCTGCTGTCCAAGGCCCATGCTTTTGGCCAGTTGGGATCGCGCCACGGCGTAATTCGGCGCGACCATCGGGTAATCCGCCGGGAGTTGCCATTTGTCCCGATATTGCTCGGGCGTCATGTTGTATTGCGTCCGCAAATGGCGCTTGAGCGATTTGAAACGCTTTCCGTCCTCCAGACAGACCAGATAATCGGCCGTCATCGATTTCTTGACGGACACAGCCGGCTTGGCCGGTTCGGCAGGTGCTTCTGCGCGGCCCGAGGAGACACGTGTCAGGGCGGAATGAATCTGAGCGATGAGCGCCGGGATTTCCGATGCCGGTATTGTATTGTTGCTGACATAGGCCGACACGATCTCCGCCGTGAGATCGATAAAACTCTTGCCCGCGGTGTCGCTCATGATCTCAATCTTTCGGATCGTCAGAGAGCATCGAAGCGCTCGGGGTAAGACCAGAATCTGACTTTACCGAGCAAGTATGGGCGGATTGCAGGCGGCGTGACAAGAACGGCACGTCCGCACCCAAAATTTATTTCGGAGATCGCGTCAAGGCCGCCGGTCGAGATGCGCGCGCAACTCGTCGATCGAGGCGAACCGCATCATGCCCTCTGGCATTTGCGCTTCGATGGAGCCATCGGAATAAAGCGAGTAAGCCATCCCGTCGACAACACCGGACTTCAGCACGGTGACCGCAGGCGCGGTCTGACCACGGATGTCGGAGGCCCGATCGGGCCTGGCCGTAGCTGACGAAGCCGTCGAAGATGCGCGGCCTTGTTCCGTGCGCGATCGCTCGGACCGCGGCCACGCTTCGTCAAAGGACGGCGGAGGCGACATCTCCGGATCCGGAGTTGCCGGCAGCACCGGCGGCGAAAGCCCTCTAGCAGCCGGATCGGACGATTGTGCCGCCGCCCTTTCACGATCCTTCCGTAACGAGGACGAGAACAGAAGATTGCGCCGCTGCTTCGGCGCCGAGGGAGACGATGGCGGCGTCTCCGGGACAGCCGCATCCCGCCCGGCATCACCACGCGCCGTGGCGCGGGAAGTTATTTCCGCCTGCCAGGGCGGTGGCGACGGGACTGATTGGGCTGCTGCCGAGCCCAGTGTGTCCTGATCAGGGTCATGCAAGGGCGCCCGGACATCGGCTGCGCCTTTGCCGTGCTCAGGAACTGGTACCGCCGGCAATCGAAGTTCGTGACTGCGTTCGGCAGGTACCGTTCCGGCGCGCAATCGTTGTGCGATCACCCGTAGTTCGCGAACCACAAGCGACAGGCTGATCATGATCAGCCCCGTGCAGGCGATGACCGCGCCGGACAGGATCAGGGTGTTACCGAAGCTGAATTCCTTGACGGGGACTCCGAAGGCGGCTGCCACCAGACCGGCTATGAACACACCGATCCCGCTCACCAAAAGCGCACTCATTCGTAAACTCCGCCCCCCAGTGCCAGCGCAACGTGTCAGGACCCCGCAGCCACGATAGCGTCATAATCCGGGCCTCGCCAGTCGGCATTTCGCTCGTGGTTACCGGCCTGATGGCCGTAAGATCAACGGCGCACAGGAGAAATAGTTCGGCCTCATGGATGGGCTGGCGGTCCGGAAAGGCATGACTGCCAAGCCGAGACCATAACTTGCTGGACCTTTGGACCAGGGCTACGTTCAACACGAAACCAACAATGCGTTACGGGAGATATCAGCATGTCGCCAGCGGAAGCCCGCCTCAAGGAAGTACCATCGGAAATGACCGAGGCCGAATGGTCCCAGCGTGTCAACCTCGCCGCGGCGTATCGACTGGTTGCGCATTACGGGTGGGACGATCTAGTCGATACTCACATCTCGGCGCGGGTGCCGGGCCCCGAGCATCACTTTCTGATCAATCCCTACGGCCTGATGTTCGACGAGATCACTGCATCGAGTCTTGTAAAGGTCGATCTCGACGGCAATCAACTGACCGAAAGTGAGTACAGCATCAACCCCGCCGGCTTCACCATTCATTCCGCCATCCACGAGGTGCGCGAAGATGCCGGTTGCGTGCTTCACTTGCATACGCCGGACGGAACGGCGGTCGCGAGTTGCATGGAAGGCCTGCTGCCGCTCAATCAGACTGCGCAGCTTGTGACTCACGATCTCGCCTATCACGACTATGAAGGCATCGCGCTTGATCACGACGAGCGTCCGCGCCTGCAGAAAGATCTCGGCAACAAGAATTTCATGCTGTTGCGCAATCACGGCACGCTCACCGTCGGACGTTCGGTCGCGTCGGCTTTCGAGCGCATGTTCCACCTCGAGCGCGCCTGCACCATGCAGGTGCGGACCCGCATGCTCGGTCCAACCGCCTATCCGGTCGAGCAGGCCGTGATCGACAAGAATGCTGCCGTCGTCGGTAATCCGGATCGCGCTGAATTGCGTTCGACCACGCTGGTCTGGCCGCCGTTGCTCCGCAAGCTCGACCGTATCGACCCCAGTTACAAGACCTGAGAACCGGTGTAAGCTCGCGCCATCACCCTCTACACGCTGAATGCAAACGCCGCCCAATTCCGGGCGGCGTTTTTACGTCGGCGAACGCTTCAGCGCGGCATCTCGGCGAGCGCCGCAAGGATACGGGCCCACGACCGAATGCCTTTGTGAAAGCTCTTCAGGTCGTACTTCTCGTTCGGCGAGTGGATATTGTCGTCGTCGAGCCCGAAGCCGACCAGCACGGTTTCCAGACCGAGCGTCTTCTTGAAATCGGCGACGATCGGAATTGACGCGCCGGAACCGATCAGCAGCGCCTCCTTGTTCCATTCGTCCGTCAGGGCCTGCTTCGCGGCGGCCAGCGGCTTCATGGTCCAGTCGAGCGCGATCGCCGGCGCGAAGGCATGGTCGATAAATTCGACGGAGCAATCTTTCGGCACGCGCTCCTTCACGAAGGCGCGGAAGGCCGCGCGGATTTTCAGGGGATCCTGACCTTCGACGAGACGGAACGAAACCTTCGCCGA
>JBQCIZ010000678.1:0-2660 GCA_051953235.1 Nitrobacter sp.
TGGCGATGCCTTCGGGGCTGAAGCCGAAGTCGATCATCCGCCGCACTGCGATCGGCACCACCAGCGTCGTGATCGCAGCCACAACCAGCGCCACCAGCGCGAGCAGCGCGCGGCCGCGATAGCGCCCGACATAGGGCATCAGGGCGAGCAATGGCCGCAGACGTCCCGCACGCGGCGCCGGGGTTCCGGCAGCCGCCGCAACTCCGGCGGCATCGTCCTTGCTCAAAATGTCCTTGGTCAAGATATCCTGGGCGGTTACGGCTTCGAGGGACAGCGCATGCGCCCGCGCCTTCGATTGATCGTCCTGCCGTTCCGCCAGAGCCATCCGCGCCACCACGCCTTTAGTCATTCTAATTTTCGTCGCCCGCGGCCACCTGATAGGCCTTGGGGGTGGCGCTGGCAAATGGGCAAGCGCGGCTTGTCTATCAAACCTTGGTGCGATATAGAGCGGCCCAAATCTGCCCAAAATTCATCGAATTGCAGGCGCCCGCACGCCGAAGGATATGTCATGAAAGCCGAAATTCACCCGGATTATCATACGATTAAGGTCGTGATGACCGACGGGACCGAGTACCAGACCCGCTCCACCTGGGGCAAGGAAGGCGATACGATGAACCTCGATATCGACTCCAAGTCGCACCCGGCCTGGACCGGCGGCTCCCAGCAGATCCTCGACCGCGGCGGACGCGTCTCCCGGTTCCAGAAGAAGTTTTCCGGCTTCCTCAAGAAGGACTGATCGCGGAGAGCGGTCCCCTCTTTGGATTGGAATCAAAACGCCCTCGCAGATGCGGGGGCGTTTTTGTTTCAGGAGATGAGTAGCGCCTGCTAGCCGGTGTGGCGCTCGAAAGCTTCCTTGAGGCGGTTGAGCTGCGGCACCAGCGGATTGCCGATTGGCGCCCGTTCCATCGTCGCCTGCCCATGCATGGTCGCATCGAGACGGCGCACCCGCGCCTGCAGGCTCATCGAGCGAGCGATCAGACCCTGCAACTGCTCCGGCAGTTTCACGACCATGTCCTCCGGACCGGGATCGGCCGCGGTCAGCTTAACCTTGGTCTTTTCGCGGTTGGCCTGCACCAGCGTCATCTCGCCTTCCTTCACGGCGCGATGCAGCAGCAGCCATGACGCAAGCTGCATCAGCCGCGTGGTCAGGCGCATGCTTTCGGTTGCGTAGGTCAGGCTGACCGAGCGCTCCAGCGTCTTGGCCTCGGTGCGGCCATCGCCATCGAGATAGGCCGCGGTCTCTTCGACGAGATCCATGCCTTCGCGAAACAGGGCTGTGAACGCAGCAGACCCGGCAAGCCGCTCACTGAATTGAACTAGACCGGTGTCACCCGCCAGACGATCGGACATGGTTAACGCCTCACGCAAACTTAAAACGCCGCCTGCCGGCTATTACGGACGCCGGCTTATGATGAACAAATCATTGCGCGCTTGCGGGCGGGAGTCCAGCGGAGCTGCCGGCAAAGGTTAATACGACAGCATTCCGGGCGGAGAACGCAAAAAAGAGCCGCCGTTTCCGGCGGCTTTTGAAGTTGATAACAGGGAGGCGTCAAACAGAGTGGACAGGAGCCACTCGGTGTCCAAACAAGGACATCTCAGTCATAGTCGAGAAAGCTTAACCGGTCGTAAACGAACGATTATCTTCAGCTTTCGTTTGCAATTGGGGCAAGGCGAAGTTCCCTTGGCCCCACCACACGCGCGTCAGGATTTGAAGAAGCTGTTGGCCGCGTCCTTCGAGGCGCGCTTCTTGACCTCTGCGGCGCGCAGCCGTTCGATCTCGGCGGTCAGCAGCGCGATGCGCTCGCCGAGTTCCTCGACCGAGAGCAGCGAGAGGTCCTGTCCGATCTCGTGGCTGACCTTTTTCCTGGGCTTATCGTCGTCCTCGACGGCCATGATCCTGCTCCCGGGTGGTTGCTCAACGGTGCGTGAGGCGGTTGCCAGTCCGCGGCCGGCTGTCTAATCAGGGACCGTCGCCTTCCCCACGTTTCCCAAGGACAAATCATGGAAAAGCTGCCCGCGCAAATGACCGTCATCGGCATCAGCAAGCCCGGCGGCCCGGAAGTCCTTGTGCCCGAGACCCGTCCGGTTCCAGCGCCTGGCCCGAACGAGATCCTGATCAAGGTGTCGGCAGCCGGCGTGAACCGCCCCGACGTCGCGCAACGCTCCGGCAGCTATCCGCCGCCGCCCGGCGCGAGCGACCTGCCCGGCCTTGAAGTCGCCGGCGAAGTGGTGGCGCTTGGCGCGGGTGCGAACAAATACAAACTCGGCGACAAGGTGATGTCGCTGGTGTCTGGCGGCGGCTACGCGCAGTATTGCATCGCGCATGAATCGATCGCGATGCCGGTTCCCGCAGGGTTGTCGATCACCGAGGCCGGCGCCACGCCGGAAACGCTAATGACGGTGTGGCACAACGTGTTCGAGCGCGGCGGGCTGAAGGCCGGCGAAACGCTGCTGATCCACGGCGGCTCGTCCGGTATCGGCACCATGGCGATCCAGCTTGCGAAGGCGTTCGGCGCGAGGGTGATCGTGACTGTCGGCTCGCAGGACAAGGCCGACGCCTGCCTGAAACTCGGCGCGGATCGCGCCATCAACTACAAGACGCAGGATTTCGTCGCCGAGGCGAAGGCGGCGACCGACGGCAAGGGGCCCGACCTCATCCT
>JBQCIZ010000679.1:0-3310 GCA_051953235.1 Nitrobacter sp.
AGCCACCGACAGGTTCAAGGCCGGAACCAGGCTCGGTCAGGGCCAATGGAATGTGATCAGCGCCAACCAGCTTCGGCGCACCATCAATCAACCGCAGAGCACCCTGGTCGTGAACGTCACCACCAGCGGCAATTCCTGCAACGCCGACATCAAGTGGATTCTGAAGCCGGGATTTACGGAATACAAGTTCAAGCAAATCCGCGATCAGAGCTGGGGCTTCTTCACCGCTCCCAAAATCAGCTCGATCACCTGCAGCATCCAGTAGTCGGACGCTGGCACTTCGATCCTCGACGGCGACAAAAGTCGGGACAGGCCGGTGCACGGCGGCTATAGTTGACCAACCAGCCCTCCCGCGTCAGATCAACGACCCCATGCGCCTCGCCGTCGGTCTCTGGATCATCCTCGCCATCGCCGCCACGGGCGGCGCGTGGTACGCGATGCAGCCCCAAAAGCGCGGCGGCGCCTGGTTCTGGATTGCCGTGTGCGCGGTGCTGCTGATCGCCTTCGCGGCGTCGTTCGTCATGCTCGGCAGCAGTGCCGACAAATCATTTCTCTCGATGGCGCTCTATTTCCTGAACTGGGGCATGGCGGCCGGTGGCGCGGCGGTCTGCACCGGCGTCATCGCGGGGCTTGGAGCGGCGCTGGCGTTGAAGCGATGAGCGTCACCGATCAAAAATAGCGGCTGTCAGCCGAAATCCGGCTCTCGATCTCATCCTTAGGCCGCCTGCGCGCCGCGCCATGTAGAGCCACGCGTCGCCCTTCCCTGCCGCGCAGCGACGACACAACGACCGCCGGGCGCGGGCGGAGCCGCGGCGCCGGTTCATCCGCGGCTGCCGCCATGCTCCGCCAGGCGCGCTCGGCCTGTGCCCGCTGCGGTGACAGGCGCCGTGGGGCGAGCGCCTCTTTCACCGCGCGGACACGCGCTCCCGCCAGCAGCGGGAACGTGACGATGGAGATTTCCCAGAGATCGACCTGGTAGAGTTTGCGCACGCGGGTGCGCGGCTCGATCTGGCCGCGCACGGTGCGATAGCCGATCGAGAGACCGTCCACCGCGCCGGCCTCGACCAGCGCCAGCAGTTCGCGTGCGCGCGTCACATCGGGGATCAATTTGCCGCGCGCCCAGAGCCCGCGAAAATCCTCGCGCAGCTCGAGCCAGATGCCGACCGGCTCGGCCGGGTCGTGCTGGAACAGCATCGGGATTTTTCGCAGGCCGCGTTGCTTCAGGGTTTGCGTGAAGGCGCCGGGCATCACCATGTCGCGCGCCTGGTCGATCTCGCCGAACAGGCTGGCATAGCCTTCCACCGTGCCGTCGCCCGAGAACGAAAGGCGCGATGCGGATGACAACGGGGCGTGCATGATCGGCCTCGCAAGTGGCGGGGGTGAAGGAAATTGACCAGGTATCCAGGAAGTCTGTCATCCCGCACAACGGCTTCGCCGTCGTTGCTGGAGAGGTGCGAGCCCCGGCAATGCTTTAGCGTTGTCTAGTGACGAGCCTCGAAGGGTGCGTGTGGCCATCCTTCGATGGCGGCACGTTCGCGCTCGCCGCGCCTCAGGATGACGTCAACTCTTGCGGCTGCGCCTGGCCGCCTTGCGCCGCGATACAGGCTTTGGCCGCGGCGAGCGCGCCGGCGCCTTGCGCTGGATGCGGTCGAGATGCGCCAGGAATTCGCGAAACACAGTGAGATGGTCGGACGCCGATTTGGTCTCGGCATTGAACGAGCGCAGCACGTGATGCAGGGTGTCCATCAGGAACGGTCCTTGGTGAGATGCCGCTTGCGGCGGCGATTGAAACGCTGCAGCTCGCGGACGAAATCGTCGAAGCGGCGCGCGGCGGCGGCGCGCTCGCGCAAGGAGAACCACAGCGCGGCGCTGGCCGCGCTCGCCCACAAAAACAGCGCGACGTGCGCGAGATCGCCGCGCTCGGCGAAGATGCGGATGAGATCGGGCATGGCTTGGAGTCCACGATGGTCGTCACAGCCGGGCAAAACACGAAGGGGTCTTCGCGCTGAAGCGCGGGCCAATCCACGCCGGAAATGAGCTTAGAATCGACTATGGATCCGGAAACGTCTCCGGCGGCAGATCGCTGCTGGCGATCCATTCGATACTGGTCGGCAACTCGCCGTCAGTTTCGATAAATTCCCTTACCGCCGGCCAGGCCGTCCGGAATGGAATGAACAATCCGACTGATAGTGGCGCACCATGCAACGATCGGACAAATTGCTTCAGTCGACTGAGATCGCCCTTGGAGTTAAAGGTCTTCTTGCGCTGAATGCGTCCGTCCCATCTGCGATAGGACAAATATACGCCCAAACCTGAATTGCCGATCATGCTCAGGTTAGCGGTGACCTGCTCAAATCTCGGAAAACCCTCGGTGCCGCACAAACCCTCAACCTTCAGGCCCCAGCTATCATTGCCACCAGCGAATGACCACTCCTCTCCTCTAGGAGCCAAGAAGAAGCGCTCTAGTTCGTGCGGATGCGGCCAGCCGTTCCAATCGAATTCATCGAAGTTGGTATGCTTGATCAACGTCGCCTCCAGATCAACCATGTGCCATTCGACATTACGCTGACACGGCCGGTCTTCGTTTCCGAAAATCGGACGGTTGGATTCCCGAGCTGCAACCCGAAAATTGGAAGCGCATCATTGCAGCTTTCGCATATCCGTCGGTCAACCACAATTTCAATGGTGCGATCCGCTAGCGAACCGCCGTTCTGACGCGCAGCCCGGAGAAGTATCGTGGATTCTGCGTGATAAAGGGAATCATTCGGCCATATTTAGGAGACGAAGACGCTGACGCGCCGCAATGGCGCCGGCGTGCTATTCCAGCCGATCGCCGCCCTCGAGCGGGCCGTAACCGACCGCCTCGCGCTTCTCATTCAGCGTCAGGAACGCGGCGTTACTGACGCGTTCCCACAGCGCGGCGCGATCGGCGGCGAGCGCATCGATCCGGTCGGTATCCACGACGATGCGGATGCCATCGCCGAACTGCGGCGCAAGCCACTGCGCGAACGAGTTGCCGATGCGCGATGCCAGCGGCAGCACGGTCTGGCGGAAGAAGCAGCGGTTGGCTTCCTGGAAATTCGCGTAGGTGTTGTCGCCGGGAATGCCGAGCACCATCGGCGGCACGCCGAAGGCGAGCGCGATCTCGCGCGCCGCGGTGTGTTTCGCCTCGAGAAAATCCATGTCCTTCGGCGTCAGCGACATCGCCTTCCAGTCGAGGCCGCCTTCGAGCAGCAGCGGACGCCCTGCGTTCACGGCGCCCTGATAGGTCTCGGTCAGTTCGCGCTTCAGCCGGTCGAATTGCGAATCC
>JBQCIZ010000680.1:0-3074 GCA_051953235.1 Nitrobacter sp.
TATTCATACGCTGGTCATCCAAAATCCGGGAGACCGGGGCGCTTTCCCCGCTTGCAACGCATTACATAACCGAACGGAATAGAGCGCAAGCTATTTGGAATTTGCAGGTATGCGCCGTTGCGACCTAGAACGAACGGCAACAGTTCACTCGAATGAACGACCGGTGACTCACAGCGCGACAGGGGATTTACCGTGAACAACATGACCGTCGTCTCCGGCAATGCCGAAACAGCCCGCTCCACGATCGAAAGATTTCTGCATTCGCGCATGACCAGCGAGCACGTCAATTCCGGCGGTGGCGTCTGCATGTCTCCACGCATCCGATCCCTGTTGCCGGGGCTGCGTTTCGCCGGACGCGCCCTCACCGTGCGCACGCTACCCGGCTTCACGCGCCGCACGATCGAGGCGTTGTCGATCGCAAAGGCGGACGACGTCCTGGTCGTCGATGCAGGCGGACTGTCCGAACTTTCCGTCTGGGGAAGCATGGTCCACTGGAATGCCGCGCGAAATGGCCTGAGAGCCGTCGTCATCGATGGCATGGTGCGCGACCTGCTCGAAATCGAGACACAGACAGACACCATTCCCTTGTTTGCATGCGGCCGCGCACCCGCCATCGCGGGCTTCGGACCGGCCTCGTTTGGCGCGATCGGCGAGCCGGTCATTTGCGGCGGCGTACCGGTAAACACCGGCGACCTGATTTTCGGCGACGATGACGGGTTGACGGTCGTTCCATGGGCGAAGGTGGAGGGCGTGCTCGATCTCGCGATGCGCAACATCGCGTTCGACGACAAGGAACGGGCGTGGATCGAGTCCGGCCGCACGGTCTTCGATCTGCTAACGATGCTATCGGGCAAGGACGGCACCCAGTACAAGGAGCGGAAATTCCGCTGGGCCGCGCAGCCCTCTATCGATCCGCTGCTGGACTGAGCACGTGACGCCGGACCGGAGCCAAATAGCCGGCAATTGAGGCCGCCTCGCCGCATTGGTTAAAAATCCAGCAATTTCCGGCATCTGTGCTCGCAAAATCCGTGATCGCTAAAATGCGATGCATCCCCGTAATGCGATTTCAGAGGGGTTCGGACTATGGTCGTCATACAGGGGGATGCCGACCATGAATGGCTTTTTCGAAGATCACGGACTGCCACTGGTTCAACTGAAGGAGCAGCGCCGCGAATTGATCGTTGCGCTGATGGGCCGCAAGGAGCCGATCTCCAAAACCAAGATCGCTGAGATTGCAGCGATCCAGAACGCCATCGCGGCCATCGAGGCGGTAATCGTGGACCTCGATGCCGAGATCGATTCCGTCTTCGTCGAGCGCCAAGGCCGACCCTGGGCGGTGGCATAAAGCCATCAGCCTGCAGTCCGCCGTGTTCGTCGAACCGGGTCGATGCCTCCACGAGGCCGGCGAATCTCGTCGATCCGATCCGAAATGGCGTCTTTATCTGCCGGCCTCCTGAAGGAAAACCTTGGCGGATCGAGGTGCCAATGGCGCGTCTGACGGCGGAACCCAGAACCGTCGAGCCAGTAGGCCGCCATCAAGTCGGCGTGACCCAGATGCGATTTGGCGCTGATCCTGGGACAAAGTCAGTTCAAAAGCATGCTGCACTTCCACGATGAATTGATCGAGGCGATCAAACGGCGCGACGCGAAGGCAGCCGTGCGCGAGGTCGAGAACAATCTAAAAGAGACCGACGTTCGCGCGAGATTGCTCTTTCAGACCGCCAACGGAACACAGAGCGCCGGCAAGAGATAATTTGCGCAATATCTGTCGCGCCCGTCTAATGGGCGTCGATGTGCATGCGAATACTGCAAGTGTTCCCTCAATAAATATGCATTTGATTCAACGGCCGGTTTCCCGGAAGATCATTCCGACAACCGGATTTCGATCATGGCGGCAAGAATTGCTTCATTCCTGACTATCAGGGCGCACGGGGTCGCGATCATACCCGTAGCAATATGCCCGGATTGTTGTTCGTACGTTCTTTCCTTGGTCGGCGAGCAAAATCGCCGTTGTCACGATTGATCATGATGGCTGGTGAATCGACGGACTCGATGTTGTTCAGCCCTCTGACGCTGAGAGGCGTGACGACCCGCAATCGGATCGTCGTTTCCCCCATGTGTCAGTACCGATCTCATGAAGGTTGTCCGAACGAGTGGCACCTCGTGCATTTGGGACGAATGGCGCTGGGTGGCGCCGGCATCGTCTTTACGGAGGAGACCGCCGTCGAGGCCCGAGGCCGCAAGACCTACGATTGCGCCGGAATCTGGAATGAGCAGCAGGTTCACGCCTATCAGCGGATCACGAACTTCATCCGCTCTCTCGGAGCCGTACCGGCAATTCAATTGGGGCACTGTGGGAGGCGCGCTGGAACGCACGGCCCGATGCAAAACTTTGCCGTGCTTACCGAGGCGGACGCCAAAGTTGGACATCCACCGTGGACCGGCATCGCTCCGAGTCCCCTGCGCGCGGCGCCTGACATGGCCGTGCCTCTCGAAATGCACGTCGACGACATCGCGGCCGTCGTGCAAGCCTTCGCCGACGCTGCAAAACGCTCGATCGCTGCAGGCTTCGACATTTGCGAGATCCATGGCGCTCATGGCTATCTGATCCATCAGTTCTTGTCTCCCGTATCCAACCGGCGCACCGATCGATACGGCGAAGATCGCACCGGCCGCATGCGCTTTGCGCTCGAGATCGTCGAGGCCGTGCGCAAGGTTTGGCCAGATGACAAGCCCCTGTTTTTCCGCTTGTCCGCCGTCGACGGAAAGGGCGGTCTCTGGGATCAAGACGATACCGTCGCGCTGTCGCACGAACTCGTTCAGCGCGGTGTTGATGTCATCGACTGCTCGTCAGGCGGCATTTCCGGAGATTCGGCAATGCCAAGGCTCGCCAATGCACCCGGCTATCAGGTGCCCTTTGCCGAACGCGTCCGACGCGATGTTGGCGCCCGGACGATGGCAGTGGGACTCCTGACCGATCCTCGGCAGTGCGAGCAAATCTTGAGAGACGGAAGAGCCGATCTTGTCGCTCTCGCACGCGAGCTGATGTTGCGCGGGGACTGGCCGGTGCAAGC
>JBQCIZ010000681.1:0-2610 GCA_051953235.1 Nitrobacter sp.
CAATCCGGATGCCGCCGAACTGGTGCGCGCCAAGACCGGCCGCGTGATCGGCGCGCTGACGGCGCTTCTGATCGTGATGAAGGGATTGCCGCTCGCCTATCAGAAGGACATGCAGGAGGACAAGCAGGGCGCGATGGAGGCGTTCGGTGCACTTTCCCTTGCGGTGCGCGCCATGACCGGCATGGTGCGCGATCTCGTGCCCGACGAGGCGCGCATGAAGGCGGCGGCCGGCGACGGTTATGCGACCGCGACCGATCTGGCCGATTGGCTGGTGCGAACCTTGAAGATGCCGTTCCGCGACGCGCATCACATCACCGGCCGGATTGTGGCGGCGGCATCGAAGCAGGGCGTCGCACTGCATGAATTGCCACTTGGGGACATGCAGGCGGTCGAGCCGCGCATCACCCGCGATGCGCTCGCGGTGTTGTCGGTCGAGTCGTCGGTGAAAAGCCGGACGAGTTACGGCGGGACCGCGCCGAAAAACGTCCGTGCGCAAGCCAAGGCCTGGCTCAAGCGGCTGGAAAAAGAGCGAAAATTGGGCTGACGCCCCAAATTTGACAGTAAATCGCGGCGGCGCGGGTCTCGCCAGAACAGGGCATTCTTTGTATGGTGCCGCCGCATTGGGGATATCGCCGTGAACAGCACTTCAAGTCCCGTCTCCGCGAGATGGGCCCTGGTTTTTGTGACCGTCGCCACGCTGGCGCTGGCCGGTTGCGGCCGCAAGGGGGGTCTCGACCTGCCGCCGAGCGCATCGGATCAGGCGCGTGCAGCCGCTGCTTCGGAAGATCAGGCGCGCGATGCTGCCACCAAGGGCAGTCTGTCCGATCCGTCCTACGGCATGGATCGCGATCCCGAAGCTGCCAAGGGCAGGAAAAAGTCGTTCATCCTCGATCCGCTGCTCGACAGCCACTGAGGCGTAACGCCCATGCGCCACTTTGACTATCGCGACGGCGTACTCCACGCCGAGGACGTGAATCTTGCCGCATTGGCCGAGGCCGTCGGCACGCCGTTCTATTGCTATTCGACCGCGACGCTGGAACGCCACTACCGCGTGTTCGCCGATGCCTTCGCGGGCGTCGATCATCTCGTCTGCTACGCGATGAAGGCGAACTCCAATCAGTCGGTGCTGCGCACGCTGGCGAAGCTCGGGGCCGGCGCGGACGTCGTGTCAGGCGGCGAATTGAAGCGCGCGCTGGCGGCTGGCATTCCTGCCAACAAGATCCTGTTCTCCGGCGTCGGCAAGACCGAGGCTGAGCTGCGCGCGGCGCTGGCCGCAAATATCCTCTGCATCAACGTGGAGTCCGAGCCCGAACTCGATTTGCTGTCGAAGCTGGCGACCGAAACGGGGTGCACCGCGCGCATTTCGATCCGCGTCAATCCCGACGTCGATTCCAGAACGCATGCCAAGATTTCCACCGGCAAGTCGGAAAACAAGTTCGGCATTCCGATCGCACGCGCACGCGCCGTTTATGCGAAGGCGGCGAAGCTGCCGGGCATCGCGGTTACCGGCGTCGACATGCATATCGGCAGCCAGATCACCGACCTCGGCCCGATGGAAGAGGCGTTCCGCCTGCTCGCGGAATTCGTCACCACGCTGCGCGGCGACGGCCATACCATCAGTCACGTGGATTTCGGCGGCGGCCTCGGCATTCCCTACTACGAGGATCGCGCCGCTCCGCCGGAGCCGCTGGCCTATGCCCAGATGGTCAAGCGCGTAACCCACAACCTCGGTTGTACGCTGATGTTCGAGCCGGGCCGCATGATCGTTGGCAATGCCGGCATCCTGGTCACACGGGTGATCTACGTGAAGCATGGCGATGCGCGGAATTTCGTCATCATCGATGCGGCCATGAACGACCTGATCCGCCCGACGCTGTACGAGGCCTATCATCAGATCATGCCGGTGCGTGCCGCGCCGAAGGATGCGCCGGTGATGGTTGCGGATGTGGTCGGTCCGGTGTGCGAGACCGGTGATTATCTGGCGCTTGGCCGCAATCTGCCGGAGCCGAAGGCCGGCGATCTCCTGGCGATCATGACGGCGGGGGCGTACGGAGCGGTGCAGTCCGGCACCTACAACACCCGCCCGCTGATCCCCGAAGTGCTGGTCAAGGGCGGCCGCTATGCGGTGGTGCGTCCGCGCATCGAGGTCGAACAACTGATCGCGATGGATACGCCGGCACCGTGGTTGTGAGTTCTTTCCTCTCCCACAAGGAAGAGGGAAAGAGAGTTCGCACGCACCTGAGATCATCGATGGTCGTTCTCCGGTTGCATGCAGGCAAGCATCGTCCTTGCCCGCGAATCCGCATCGCGTGTGGGGTAAGTTCAACAGGCCTCCCGAAACGAGGGAGGCGGAGCGCCGAAAGGCGCGCCTTCAATTCGTGGCCGCGGCACGCTTGCTCCGGAAACGCCGGAGAGCGGAGGCCGCGGAACGCCTTTCGACGCTCCACCGCGGCGTCTTTTGTCCTCGGGACCGTGCTTCCGGGCAAAGGCGCGAGCGAATTTGCGCTCGCCATCCCGCGGGATTTCCCCGCGTTCGCCAGTGCCGCGTCCAGCCAGCCTGTGGCAGCCGCTCATAGTAGCGGCGGACGGCGACCCGAGGCCTCCCGGGGG
>JBQCIZ010000682.1:0-7745 GCA_051953235.1 Nitrobacter sp.
AAGCCATGACGATGGCCGATCGTATTGTTTTGATGCGTGACGGCCGCATTGAGCAGAACGGGACGCCGGAAGAACTCTACAATCGCCCCGCGACGGCCTTCACCGCCCGCTTCATCGGGACGCCGCCGATGAACCTGATCGCGCAGGGCGACAGGTTGCTCGGGGTCCGGCCGGAGCATATCCGGATCGTGTCGCAAGACGGTCATGCGGCGCTCGTAAAGACCGTCGAGCATCTCGGCGCCGACAGCATCGTTCTTTGCGATATCGGCGGGCAGCCGGTCTCGGTACGTCAGGATGGTTTCAGCGAAGCGCGACCGGGCGACGACATCAGGCTCGCCTGGGACGCAAGTCACGAGCATCTGTTCGACAAGGAATCAGGAGGGCGGCTGGAGACGGCTGCCGGTGAGGCAAAGCGGGTTGCGTCCGGCTGACGCCGAACGGCGAAAAAACAAACGGCAGAACACAAGAGGGAGGACGATATGAAATTCTTTGGACGGACGATGGTGGCGGCCGCTGCGCTCGCAGCCCTGTCACTTGGTGCGCGGCCGGCGGCTGCGGTGGACCTCACCATGTATTACCCGGTCGCGGTTGGCGGTCCCGTGACCAAGATCGTCGACGACATGGTCGCGCGGTTCGAAAAGGAAAACCCGGACATCAAGGTGACGGCGGTCTACGCCGGCAACTACACCGACACCATGACCAAGGCGATGACCGCGATGAAGGGCGGTCAGCCGCCACAACTGTCGGTGCTACTCTCCACCGACGTCTTCACGCTGATGGACGAGAACGCCATCGTGCCGATGGACGATCTCGTCGCCGACAAATCGTGGTTCAAGGAATTTTACCCCGCGTTCATGGCGAACGGGCAGATCGGCGGCAAGACCTGGAGCATTCCGTTCCAGCGCTCGACCATTGTGATGTACTGGAACAAGGACGCTTTCAAGGAAGCCGGTCTCGATCCCGAGAAGGCGCCGGCAAGTTGGGACGAGATGGCGGCCATGGCCAGGAAGCTCGTCAAGAAAGATGCGTCCGGCAACACCGTGCGCTGGGGCGTCGAGATTCCGACCACGGGCTACGCCTACTGGATGCTGCAGGCGCTGGCCATCGAGAACGGCCAGAAGATGATGAACGAGGCCGGCAATGAGGTCTATCTGACCGCGCCGAAAACGGTGGGTGCGCTCGATTACTGGGTTGACCTGTCACGCAAGGAAAAGGTGATGCCGACGGGCAGCATCGACTGGGCCACGTTGCGGACCGATTTCCTCGAAGGCAAGACCGCGATCATGTGGCACACCACCGGCAACCTGACGGCGGTGAAGAACGGCGCGAAGTTCAACTTCGGTGTAGCCATGCTGCCCGCCAAGGAGCGGCGCGGCTCGCCAACCGGCGGCGGAAATTTCTATATTTTCAAGAGCGCCACGCCGGAACAGCAGAAGGCGGCCCTCAAGTTCATCCACTGGATGACGACGCCGGAACGCGCGGCCGAGTGGAGCATCAAGACCGGATATGCCGCTGTCTCGCCGGCCGCATACAAGACCAAGGCGATGGAAGACTATGCCAGGGGTTTCCCGGCCGCGACCGTCGCCCGCGATCAGCTTGAATATGCGGTGCCCGAATTGTCCGTTCACGAGAACGGCCGCATCTACAAGTTCGTCGGCGACGCCGTACAGGCCGCGGTGACCGGCTCGCAGAGCCCGAAGGACGCGCTGGCGAGCGCCCAGCAGCAATCCGACCGCGTATTGCGCGCCTACAAGTAACAGGAAGAGCCGGACGGCGGTTTGCCGCCGTCCGGCTCTGGCTATCCGATGACAGACCAGGCCGCCACAGCAGGAACAATCATCGCGCGCAACGTGCGCTCGCATGCGTGGTGGAATGCCGTGAACGCGTGGCTACTGCTATTGCCGGCGGCTGTGCTGCTGGTGGCGTTCACGCACTATCCAATCCTCGCGACGATCCGGCATTCCCTCTTCATTGCGAAACGCAATGGCACTGAAGTTTTTGTCGGTCTTGACAACTATCGCTCGATGGCGGCCGATCCGATTTTCTGGAAGGCGCTGATCAACAATTTCTGGTTCGCGCTCGGTACCATTCCGACCTCGATCGCGCTGGCGCTTCTGATGGCGATCTGGGTCAATCGCAACATGCGCGGACGCGGCTTTCTTCGTTTGGCGTATTTCACGCCCACCGTGCTGCCGATGATCGCGGTGGCCAACATCTGGTTGTTTTTCTATACGCCCGACTATGGGTTGCTGGATCAACTGCGCGGACTGTTCGATCTCGCGGGCTGGAACTGGCTCGGCAGTCCGTCCACGGTGATGCCTTGCCTGATCGTGATGGTGATCTGGAAGGAAGCCGGCTTCTTCATGATCTTCTATCTTGCCGCCCTTCAGCAATTGTCGCCGGATCTCGAAGAGGCTGCTTCCGTCGAGGGCGCGAGCCGCTGGTACACATTCCGGCGCATTACGTTTCCGCTGTTGATGCCGACGACACTGTTTGTCGCGATCAACGCGGTCATCAACTCGTTCAAGCTGGTAGATCACCTCGTCATCATGACCAAGGGCGGTCCCAACAACGCCAGCACCCTGCTGCTCTACTACATCTATGAAGTCGCGTTCACGTTCCAGGATTCGGCTTATGCCGCGACGCTGACCGTCGTGCTTCTGGTGCTGCTCAGCACGCTTGCACTGCTTAAGTTCGGCTACCTCGACCGCAGGATTCACTATCAATGAACGGGCGAACGCATCCTCTTGAAGTGACGGCCGCCTGGGTGCTGGCGCTGCTGTGGATCGCGCCGCTCGCCTATGCGTTCTGGAGTTCGCTGCATCCTGCGGCTTATGCGACGTCGTTCAGCCTGACGGCGCCGTTGACGCTCGAAAATTTTGTCCGCGCGTGGAATCAGGCGCCGTTCGGCCGCTACTACATCAACACCGTTGTGCTGGTCGTTCTGATCCTGGTCGGTCAGCTCATCCTGTCGACGCTGGCCGCTTATGCCTTCGCCCGTTTCAAGTTCAAGGGCAGCGGCATCGCATTTGCGCTGGTCCTGCTGCAACTCATGATCATGCCGGACGTGCTGATCGTCGAGAATTACCGCATGATCGGTAAGCTCGACCTGCTCGACACTATCCCGGCGATCGCGCTGCCGTATCTTGCAAGTGCATTCGCGATCTTCCTGTTGCGGCAAACCTTCAAGAGCGTGCCGCAGGAACTGGTCGATGCCGCGCGCGTGGAAGGCGCTGGGCCGTTGCAGATTCTCTGGAAGGTCTACGTGCCGCTGGCGCGTCCGACCTATATCGCGTTCGGCCTCGTCTCGGTCAGCTACCACTGGAACAATTTCCTCTGGCCGCTGATCGTCACGAATTCAGTCGGGAGCCGGCCGTTGACCGTTGGCCTCGCCGTATTCGGCGCGCCGGAAACAGGTGTCGACTGGTCGATCATTACGGCGGCGACCGTCATGACCATGGCGCCGCTGCTGATTGCATTCCTGTTGTTCCAGCGGCTGTTCGTCCAGTCCTTCATGCGCGCGGGCATCCGCTGATGCGGCTGATCACGTGGAATATCCAGTGCGGTAAGGGCTGCGATGGCATGATCGACCTTGCGCGGATCGTCACGGTCGCGAAGGAGATGGCCGATGCGGACATCTATTGCTTCCAGGAGGTATCCGACAATTTTGCCAACTTCGATGGTGGCGCGGATCAGCCCGCGCAACTCGCAGCGCTGTTGCCGGATCATCGGCCGATATTCCGCCCAGCGATCGAGAGCATCGACGCTACGGGTGGCGTTCATCGTTTCGGCAACATGACGCTGTCGCGCCTGCCCATCGTGCAGGTCGCCAATCACCTGTTGCCTTGGCCGGGTGCGAACGCGAAGCGCAGCATGCGCCGCCATGCGCTGGAAGTCACGGTCCAAGCCGGATTCGGTCCGCTCCGGGTGGTCAACACGCATCTCGAATATCACGTGGCGGCGCAACGCGAAGCGCAGATCGCGCGGTTGCTCGATTTGCAGGAAGAAGCCTCGACGGGATCGATGGCGGCGAAACCGCAGCACGTCGAGCCCTATACAAGCCAGACGCTGGCCGCCACGAGCCTGCTGTGCGGCGATTTCAATTTCGATGTCTCGGACCCGCAGCACGCGATGATCGAGCGGTCGGCCCGCGCCGGGTGCGTCTATCGCGATTCCTGGACGGTCTGTCATGGCAACGAGCCGCATGCGCTGACGTGCGGCCTGTACGATCATGTTCAGTGGTCCGACGGGCCCGACTGCCGTGACTTCATTTTCGTGACTGAGGATATCGCGAGCCGCGTCCGCCGCGTCGAGGTCAACACCACAACTGACGCGTCCGATCATCAGCCCGTTCTGATCGAGCTTGCAGACTAAGCCGATAGATGGAAGACGCCGTCAGCGCTCGTCGGCGATGACCTTGCCGTCGTTCGGAAGTGAGCCCGGTGTGAGCAGCTCGACAGTGCCGCCGAGCTTTGCGACGGCGCGAAGAGTGGCGGCGACCTGATCGCGAAGGTTTTCGTCCTGAGAGGGGGCTTCGGCCTTCAGCGTCATGGCGTCGGCTTCGTTGGCGCGACTGACCACAAGGCGCAACCGTCCCAGCTCCGGGTGGCGCTTGCCGATTTCGGCGATTTGTTCCGGCCGCACGAACATGCCTTTCACCTTGGTGGTCTGATCGGCGCGTCCCATCCAGCCCTTGATGCGCGTGTTGGTGCGGCCGCAGGCGCTGACGCCGGATAGCGCGGCGGTGAGATCGCCGATGGCAAGGCGGATCCACGGATGATGCGGGTTGAGCGAGGTGACGACGATCTCGCCGACATCGCCTTCCGGGACCGGATCGCCGGTGCCGGGCTTCACAATCTCCAGAATCAGGTTCTCGTTCACCACCATGCCGGCGCGCGCCGACGTCTCAAACGCGACGATGCCGAGGTCGGCGGTGCCGAACGATTCGTAGGCGTCGATGCCACGGGATTTGATCTCGGTTCGCAGCGACGGCGGAAAAGCCGCGGCGGACACCATCGCGCGTTTGATCGAGGAGACGTCGCGGCCGGTCTTCTCGGCATTGTCGAGCAGGATTTTCAGGAAGTCCGGCGTGCCGGCATAGGCGACCGGCCGATAGGCCTCGATCAGTTCGAATTGCTGGTCGGTGTTGCCGGGACCGGCAGGGATCACGGCACAGCCGAGCGCGCGCGCGGCCGAATCGAAAATGAATCCACCGGGCGTCAGATGATAGCTGAAGGTGTTCAGCACCACGTCTCCGGGGCGGAGGCCGGCGGCGAATACGGCCCGCGCGCTACGCCATGAATCGAGCTCGGCCGATTGCGGCTCGAAGATCGGGCCGGGCGAAGTGAATAGTCGGCCGAACGATCCGGGCGTTGCGGTCACGAGATTGCCGAACGGAGGCGCCGCCTTGTGCAGCGCCGGCAGGTCGGACTTGCGCAGCACCGGCAGTCGGGCGAGCGCCGCGCGGCTGGTGACCTTGGCCGGATCGATCCCCTTGAGGCGCTCGGCATAAGCGGGCGCCGTCATCGCCGCGCGAAGCACGTCCGGAAGCCGCGCGAACAGATCGGCCTCGCGCTCCCGCGGCGTTCGGGTTTCGAGGGCGTCGTAGTGGTCGGTCATGAATCACCTGCATTAAGCCGTCAGCCTGAGGAGCGCGCTCTTGCGCGCCTCGAAGGGCGGCGGCGTTGATTGAGGCACATCCTTCGAGGCTCGCCGCAGCGCGGCTCGCACCTCAGGATGACGCCATTCCTCTTCGTGCCTTGAACTCAGAGCCAACGCTTGCGGCGTTTGAAACTCTTCAGGTTCTTAAAGCTCTTGCGTTGGTCGCCAGCGCCGCCGAGATAGAACTCCTTGACGTCTTCGTTGTCGCGCAACTCATCGGCGGTGCCGTCGAGCACGACTTTTCCCTGCTCCATGATGTAGCCGTGGCTCGCAACCGACAGCGCGGCGCGCGCATTCTGTTCGACGAGCAGGATGGTGACGCCGAGATCGCGGTTGATCTGGCGGATGATGGCGAACACCTCTTTCACCAGCAGCGGCGACAGCCCCATGGACGGCTCGTCCATCAGGATCATCTTGGGGCGCGCCATCATGGCGCGGCCGATCGCCAGCATCTGCTGTTCGCCGCCGGAGAGATAACCGGCGAGGCCGGTGCGTTCCTTCAGCCGCGGGAAATATTTGAACACCATGTCGATGTCGGCATTGACCTCGCCGTCGTTCCGGGTGAATGCGCCGAGCCGCAGGTTTTCCAGGGTTGTCATGTCGGCGATGATGCGGCGGCCTTCCATCACCTGAAAAATGCCGCGCCGGACGATCTGGTCAGGATCGATGCCGTTGATGCGTTCGCCGTCGAATACGATATCGCCGCGGGTAACTTCGCCCTCTTCGGTCTTGAGCAGGCCGGAGATCGCCTTCAGCGTCGTCGATTTTCCCGCGCCGTTGGCGCCGAGCAAGGCGACGATCGCGCCTCTCGGTACGTCGATGCTCAGGCCGCGCAGCACGAGGATTACCTTGTCGTACACCACCTCGATGTTACGCGCCGACAGCAATTGGGCCGTGGGCGCAGGTGATGGCGATGGCCTCACTGCTTCGATAACGCTCATATCAGTCAAACTCCGAACGACGTGAGGTTAGCCGTTGCTGCATCACCTCTCCCCGCAAAAAGCAGGGAGAGGGAGTGGGTCGTATATGAGGCGGCTTTACCAGCCGAGCCATTCCGCCTTGCGCGGCAGGTTGATGGTCTTCACCTTCTCAAGTTTGATGGTGCCCTTCGCCATCAGGTCGTTGAGATCGCCTTCCGTCGAGCCCGATATCTTGGCGCGATAGAGGTCGACCGTCGTGGTGGGACGATGATCCTTGTCGGTCCAGGTCGAGGGATTGCAGACGCCCTCCATTCCCGCCGGCACCCAGTCCTTCTTCTGATAGAAGCCCTTGGCCACGTTCTCGCCGTTGACGCCGCCGTTCTTGGCCGCCCATTCGATCGCTTCCTTCATGTAGAGCGCCGAGCAAACCGCCGCGATGTAGTGCACGGGGCGATAAACCTTGCCTGTGGGATCGGACATCTTGGAGATTTCCATCACCGTCTTCATGCCCGGCGCGTTGCCGCCCCAGCCGACCGCGGTGCGCAGGGGAAACACAACGCCATCGGCGGCATCGCCGGCGGCCTTGGCGGCGTTCTCGTCCATGCCCCAGACATTGCTGAGGAACTGAACGTCGACGCCGGCGGTCTTGCACGCCTTCATGACGGAGATGTTCGAGGCGGCGGTGTTGCCGAGATAGGCATAGTTGGCGCCGGAGCTCTTCAGGCTCAGACATTGTGCGCTGTAGTCGCCGGGCGACAGGGCGAAGACCAGCGGCGGCAACACGTCGAAACCAAGCTCCTTGGCGAGCGCTTCACCCGCTGCCTTCGGGGCGTTCGGATAAGGATGGTTGGCGCCCATGTGGACGAACTTCGGCTTGCCGGGCTTGCCCTTCGCCTTCCAGTCCTCGGCGGCCCAGGTCAGCTCGGCGCGCAGGGCATCCGAATAGCTCGGACCGTAGAAGAAATTGTAAGGCGCAGGTTTGGCCTTGCCGCTTCCGCCGGTGGGGTCGGTCAGCGCGGCCGCATACGAACCCGAAATGTCGGGGATCTTGTCCTGCGCAAGGAAGCCGGTCAGCGCTTCGGTATCGGCCGTGCCCCAACCCATGATGGCGGAGACCTTGTCGGAGCCCGACCACTTTTTGTAGAGCGCGATCGCGCGGGGCAC
>JBQCIZ010000683.1:0-16890 GCA_051953235.1 Nitrobacter sp.
CCGGCTTTTGCGATCCTCGGCGTGATGTTCGGGCTGGTGGCCTATGCGCCGGAACTGTATCGCGTGTTCTGCGGCGCGACCGGATACGGCGGGACGACGCAGCGGGCCTATTCGGACCCGGCCACGACGTCCGATAGAACCATCGATGTCGCCTTCGATGCCAATGTCGCGCCGGGTCTGCCGTGGCGGTTCGAACCGGAGCAGCGCTCGGTGACGGTGCATCTCGGCGAACAGAAGATGGTGTTCTTCAACGCTGAAAACCTCAGCGACCAGCCGGTCGTCGCGCACGCGACGTTCAATGTCACTCCGGAGACCAGCGGGCTCTACTTCAACAAGATCCAGTGCTTCTGCTTCAATGAAGAGCGTCTTGACCCGCATGAGAAAGTGCAGATGCCGGTGGTCTTTTTCGTCGATCCGGCTTTCGCCAAGGATTCGGACAACGACAAGGTCGATACGATCACGTTGAGCTACACGCTTCTTCGCTCGGTCAACCCGTCGCAAAGCAAGAACCTGGCGCGCTTCCTGCCCAATGCGCCGCCCGATCCCGTGCATGGCAAGCAGCTTTTCGCCGAACGCTGCACGGCGTGCCATGCACTCGATAGCAACAAGACCGGTCCCATGCTGGGCGGAGTCATCGGCCGCAAGGCAGGTGCGGTTCCCGGCTATCACTATTCGCCGGCGCTGCAGAATGCCGGTCTGGTCTGGTCCAAGAGCAGCCTCGATCAGTGGCTGACCGATCCGAAGAAATTCGTGCCTGGCGCGCGGATGCCCGTGCGTGTACTTGATGTGCCGTCCCGTCACGACATCATCGCGTATCTGGAAGAGGTGGGCGAAACGCGGGGTTTTGCGGGATCGAAAGGTCATGCATCGGGCGGGGAATTCTAGCGCGCCGATTTGCCAGACCGTCCTTCAATCATCAAATCCCGGTGGCGGCACGAAGCCGCCGAATTCGCGCTCAATCAGTTCGGCCAGCTTCAGCGGCGTTCGATCCTCCAGCCATGGGCCGACGATCTGCACGCCGATCGGCAGGCCGTCCGACGATAGCGTGACCGGAATCGCGGTGGACGGCAGGCCGGTCAGCGTCGCGATGCCCGGCCAGGCGAGTTGATCCGTATACGGATACTTCGTGCCGTCGATGTCGATGGTGCGTGACTCCTGCGGTTCCAGATGATCGTGCGGATAGGCCGGTGTCGGCATCACCGGGCAGATCACCGCGTCGAACGTCTTGAACAATTCGCGCCACTGTGCGCGCAGGCGGGTGCGGCCGCCGTCGGCGATCACCCAGTCGCGATGGCTGAGCGCGATGCCGCGCAGCCGTTCAGCGCGAAGGCTCATGTCCTCGGGGTCGAGTTGCGCCGCTGCCTGTCTCGCCTCCTCGTAGGCCTCGGGCGTGAATGTGGCGGAGAGGAACGACAACAGCATCCGCATATACAACCGCGACGAGGCGGCAAAATCCGGCAGCAGCGGACTTTCGCGCGTCACCTGTGCGCCGGCCTTGCCGAGCTTTGTCGCGAGGTCGTTGAGCGCTGCGCGGACTTCCCTGTTCGGCGGCAGCACCGGATCGCTGTCGATCACAAGCACGCGGAAATCCCTGAGCGCCGTGTGGCGCGGACCCGGCAGCGCCAGCTTGTAGCCGACGCCGGCCTCGATCGGATCGGGCCCGGCGATGACATCGAGCAGCACGGCAAGGTCGGCTGCGCTGCGCGCCATCGGCCCGATCACGCTGAGGTCGCGATTGAACGGCAGCGGTGGATACGGCGGCGCGACATGGCCGCGATTGGCGCAGAGGTCATAGGTCGGCTTGTGGGCATAGATGCCGCAATGAAACGCCGGCACCCGCAGCGATCCGCCGATGTCGGAGCCGAGCGACAGCGCGCCGTAGCCGGCCGCGAGAGCGGCCGACGAGCCGCCGGAGGAGCCGCCGGGCGTGCGGCCGAGATTGAACGGGTTGTTGGTGGTGCCGTAGATCTCGTTGTAGCTCTGCCAGTCGGCGAGTGCGATCGGCACGTTGGTTTTCGCCAGGATGACGCCACCGGCGTCCTTCACCCGCGTGATCGACAGCGCGTCCTCCGTGGGCCGGAAGTCCTTTTGCGGCGGAAAGCCGTAGGTGGTCGGCAGCCCGGCGACGTTGTAGGACTCCTTCACCGTCATGGGGATGCCGAGCAGCGGCCGCGTCTCGCCGCGCGCCAGCGCCGCGTCGGCCTCCTTCGCGGCTTTCAATCCGCGCTCGAAATCGCGCACGCAGACTGCGTTGACCTTGGCGTCGTGCCGCTCGATGCGGGCGCAGGTGTCCTGCGCCAGTTCGACCGCCGAGACTTTTTTCGCCTTCAGCGCCGCCGAAAGCTCGGCCGCGGTTTTGAATCCCCATTGCGATTTGGCCAAGGCGCATCTCCCGATCTTGTTTGGCGGGGGTCCGTCACCCTGAGGTGGCGAAGCCCTCGAAGGGTGCGGCTATCCGTGATCCTTCGAGGCTCGCGACACATGTCGCTCGCACCTCAGGATGACGGCCACCGCTTCGTGCTTCTCTTGGAGCTTATGATGCGCGGTTCCGCCAGACGCCGCAAGCGGCGTCAGGATTTCGGTTCGAGCGGAATCCAGATCTCGACGCCGCCCATGCCGGTCTGCGGATTGAAGGTCGGCCGATGCCGCTCGATGCAGAACGCTTCGGCGACGCGTTCGCCGCTATCGGGCAAGCCGGTGTTCCAGATTGCGCTGTAGGTCGCGCCGATGGTTGAAATGTGCCCGTCATGCGCGAACACAAGATAGCGGCGTGCAGGCAGGGACACTTCGATCAAACCGCGTGGAGTCTTGCCGAAGGCTGTTACTTCGGCGGCGCAAATGTATTCAAAATTGCCGTCGTCATCGAGATCGCCGCTGAGGCTGATCGGAATGCCTTCGCGCTTGTTCGGGATGGCGGCGTAGTGGGTCGCCATGAAGTTCCGCCATTGCGCGGGGATGTCTTTCGGGCTGCCGAAAGGATGCCTTTGCGCCAGCCCCACTGCGCGAATGTCATCGCCAGAGACAAGGCGCGGCGGCTTGAGAACGGGGGTGTCGGTTCCTTCGATATCAATCGGCTCGACCATGACGAGGTCCTCCGTGGTTGCGGTCCTCCGGACCATTTCGGGGGTGATGCCAAACTGCGCGCGGAAGGCGCGCGAGAACGCCTCGTGCGAGTTGTATCCGGCGTCGAGCGCCAGCGAGAGGATGTCGGGCGCGCCATCCGCCAGCGCCCGCGCCGCTTCGGTCAGGCGTCTTGCGCGGAGATACTGCATCACCGGCAGGCCGGTGGCTTCGCCGAAGGCATGCGCGAGATGATGGCGCGAGACCTCGCAGACGTCGGCGACATCCGCTAGCGTCTGCAGCCGGCCGAGGTTGCGTTCGATGATCCAGAGCGCCTTGCGCGTCAGCGACATGCATCCGTCTCACAATTCATGTGCGGATACGTTAGCGAAGCCACATGGCGTTCGCTTGATCGGAATTGCGGGCGTGCGAAAAAGTTACGAGGTCGCCGCCTTGCCGAGGAAATCGAGCAGCAGGCGGCTTACCTCCTGTGGCTGCTCCTGTTGCACCCAGTGCCCGGCGCCGTCGATCAGGTGGCAGCCGATCATGTTCGTGCAGGCCTTTGTCTGCATCGCCTCGAACACGCCGGGGCGTTGATGGGTGCCCCAGTCCTGTTTGCCCGCGATGAAGCAGGACGGCACGTCGATGGTGCGGCCGGAAAACATCTCCAGCTCGGCGTTGAATGCGCCCGTGGTGCCGCAGCGATACCACTGTAGGCCGCCCTGAAAGCCGGTGCGGATATATTCGCCGCTGTAAATCTTAAGTTCGCTCTCCGGCAGCCACGTATTGGCGGCGATCTGTTCCGGCGTCGGCATTTCCTCCGCAACGGTTTCGGCCATGCCCTTGTCGGAATCCATCACGTAGTAGGTCGGCAGCTTCGCCAGTTCCTCGGCGCTCCATGCCTTGAGCGGATAGGGCTTGTTGGCGGCCCAGTCGGCGCTCTTGTGATGATAGTAGGCGCGCAGGAAATCGTGCACGCCCTGGGTCGCGCGATGCATGTTGGCGTTGGCGCCGCGCGTCGCATAGTACCACTGGTAGTGCACGCGCGGCCGCGGCAGCGCGGCGAGATCGCGATGCACGGGATCGTCGGCGACAGATGCCGGTTTGTCGGCGGTGTCGAACGGCAATGGCGGAGGACCGCCGAACGGCGCGCTCATCATCGCGACAGCGCGAAACACATCGGGCCGCACCAGCGCGCACCACGCCGCGACCGGCGAGCCGAAATCGTGACCGGCGACGGCAGCATGGCGATAGCCGAATGCCGAGACCAGTCCGAGCGCATCGCGCACCAGGTTGAGCAGGCGAAACTGCGAGAGGTCGCCGTCATAACTCGGGTCCCAGCCGGTGGTGCGGCCGTAGCCGCGCTGGTCGGGCGCGATCACGTGATAACCGGCGGCCGCGAGCGCCGGCATCACCTTGCGCCAGCTATAGGCGAGTTCCGGAAAGCCGTGCAGCAGAAGCACGCAGGGCCGTCCCTTAGTCTCGAAGCCTGCTTCGAGCACATGCATGCGCAGGCCGTTGATGCCGTCGACGAAGCGCGAGCGGACGCCGGCGGGAAGGACGTCGGCGCCGAGGGTTGAAAGCGTGTCGGTCATGGCTCTGCTCTTGCGATCGCGTGGAAGAATGTGCCGGTGACGTTGCCGCGCCGGCCGCCGCGCTCGGGCACCGGCTGTCCCTGCGCGTCGATTAATTCCGCGAAAGGCTCATCATGCCCTGCCGAAACGAGACTCGCATAGTGGAATTCGTGACCGCGCACGTGCGCACCTGCCATGCCGAGTGGACCGTCAGCGAGCAGCCGCGCCTCGCGATAGCCGAGATGCAGCCTGCGCCGTTTGAAGCTGGTGGCGTGGCCGAGCAGGCCGGTCATCCCGTGGGTGATGCCGTCCGCATCCTCAAGACTTTCGCCCAGCACCATGTAGCCGCCGCATTCGCCATGCACCGGGCGCGTTGTGGCAAAGCGCGTGAGGCCAGCGCGAAAGCGATCCGCCGCCGCGATCCCGCCCGCGTGCAATTCCGGATAACCGCCCGGCAGCCAGCAGACGTCGCAATCGTCAGGCGGCGCTTCGTTTGCGAGCGGCGAGAACGGCACGATCTCCGCGCCGGCCTTGCGCCAGCCGTCGATGAGATGCGGATAGATGAAGCTGAAGGCGGCGTCCTGAGCCAGCGCGATGCGTTGTCCCCGCGGCGGCAGCGCGGATGAGGCGTCACCGCTCTGAGGAGCCAGCGGCGCCGCGAGTGCCGTGATCGCATCGAGATCGAGATGCGCTTCGGCCATGTCGGCAAGCTGCGCGAGCCGCACGGCGAGATTACCGTGCTCGCCGGCCTGCACCAGACCGAGATGCCGTTCGGGGAGGATCAATGCTGCGTCGCGCGGGATCGCGCCAAGCACGGGCAGACCAAGCGTGGCGACGGCATCGCCGGCCAGCCGCGCATGGCGCGGACTGCCGACCTTGTTGAGGATCACGCCGCCAATATGCACGTCCGGATCGTGCGTCATGAAGCCGCGCGCCACGACCGCAGCCGATTGTGCCTGCGCGGTTACGTCCAGCACCAGAACCACGGGGAGACGATAGCGCGCTGCGAGATCGGCGCTGGCGCCGGTGCGGCCTTTTTCACCCTCGACCCCGTCGAACAGCCCCATGGCGCCTTCGATGACGACGATGTCTGCGGCGCTTGCTTCCATCATCAGCGCATCGAGCAGGGCAGGCTGCATCGCCCAGCTATCCAGATTGACGCTGCCGCGGCCGGTTGCCGCAGCGTGAAAGGCGGGATCAATGAAGTCAGGGCCAGCCTTGGCCGCACGCACGCGCATGCCGCGCCGTTTCAATGCAGCGAGCAGGCCCAGCGTCACCGTTGTCTTACCGGAGCCGGAGCGCGGCGCCGAAATCAGCAGGCCTCGCGCGGTCATCGGAGCCCAGTTGTCTTGAGTACGAAATTGGACACAGGAACGATCCCCGCAACGGCACGTTTCATGTCGCACAAATCATGGAGACGTAAAATGGCAATCGAAGACAAGGAACAGGGCAACCTGATCGGCAGCGACAAGGTCGAGGGCACAGCGGTGTATGGTGCCAACAGCGAGAAGATCGGTTCCATCGAGCGCGTGATGATCGACAAGCCGAGCGGTAAGGTGTCCTACGCGGTGCTGGCATTCGGCGGCTTCCTCGGTGTCGGGCACGACCACTATCCGCTGCCCTGGCAATCGCTGAAGTACAACACGCAACTCGGCGGCTATCAGACCATGGTCACCGAGGACCAGATCAAGGGCGCGCCGAAATACGCGCGTGACGACGACTGGAACTGGTCGGACACCGGCCGCACCCGCGCGGTCAACGACTACTACGGCGTGCCGGTGATTTGAGGACGCGGCGCTGCGATGCTTGAGCCGAAATAAAGAACAGCCCCGTCATCCTGAGGTGCACGCGCTTGCGTGCCTCGAAGGATGCGGGACAGCTTTGTGTAAAACATCCTTCGAGGCTCGCGCCGCGATGCGAAGGGCATCGCTACGCTCGCACCTCAGGATGACGCTTTCGCTAAGGAGGTAATTCCCGCGAAAGCCGCTACTCACCCCTTCTTCGGCCAGTACCGGTCGCGCAGGTGACGCTTGACCAGCTTGCCGGTCGGCGTGCGCGGCAGTTCGGCCTCGAAGTCGATGGTCTTCGGGCATTTGATCGGCGACAGGTTCTGACGGCAGAACAGGATCAGCTCATTCTCCAGCGCCTTCCCGGCCTTCGTCATGTCGTTCGGCTGCACCACGGCCTTGACCTCTTCGCCCATCTCCTCGTTCGGCACGCCGAACACCGCGACATCGGCGACGGCGGGATGGCGGATCAGTACGTCCTCGGTCTCCTGCGGATAGATGTTCACGCCGCCGGAGATGATCATGTAGGATTTTCGGTCGGTGAGATAAAGAAATCCCTCGTCGTCGACATAGCCGACGTCGCCGAGCGTGGACCAGCCCTTGTCGTTATAGGCGCGCTTGGTCTTGTCGGGATCGTTGTGATAGGTGAACACGGGCGCGTCGGCGAAATACACCGTGCCGATCTCGCCGGTCGGCCGTTCGTTGCCGTCTTCATCCAGAATCTTCAGCTTGCCAACCACGGCCTTGCCGACGGTGCCGCGATGGCTGAGCCACTGCTTTGAATCCGACACGGTGACGCCGTTGCCTTCGGAGCCCGCGTAATACTCGATCAGGATCGGGCCCCACCATTCGATCATCTTCGCCTTGACCTCGACCGGGCAGGGCGCGGCGGCATGGATCGCGCCCTTCAAGGACGAGACGTCATATTTGCTGCGCACCTCGTCGGGCAGCTTCAGCATGCGCACGAACATGGTGGGCACGAGCTGCGACTGCGTGATCTTGTGCTTTTCCACCTGGCGCAGGAATTCTTCCGCGTCGAAGTGTTCCATGATGATGACGGTGCCGCCGAGCGTCACCGCCATCATGCTGAAACGCAGGGGAGCTGCGTGATAGAGCGGCGCCGGCGACAGATAGACGCTGTCCGCGTTCATGCCGCACATGTTCGAACACAGCAGTTTCAGGAAGGCGTTCGGCACGTCGATCGGCGCGCCCTCGAAGGCCTTCTTGATGCCCTTGGGCCGGCCGGTGGTGCCGGACGAGTAGAGCATGTCGTAGCCCGCGACCTCATCGGCGATCGGCGTTTTGGGCTGGGCGTGTTCGGCTTCCCTGACCCAGGAGCGGAAACCGGGCAACGGCTCATCCATCATGTAGAACAACGGCGCGCCAGGCGCATCGCTGAGCAGTCCCTTGATCTGGTCGGCGCATTTCGGCGTGGTGATGACGACTTTTGCGCCGCAATCCCTGACGATGTAGTCGATCTCGTCCTGGGTGAGGTAACGGCTGATCGCAGTGTAGTAGAGCCCGGCGCGCTGTGCGGCCCAGCAGATCTCCATGAACGCCAGCCGGTTCTCCATCAGCAGCGCGATGTGATCGCCGGCCTTCAGGCCGAGCGAGCGGAACAGGTGTGCGCCCTGATTGGAGAGTTCGTCGAGCTCGCGATAGGTGATGGCCTTGCCGGTGCCGGCCATCTGATAGGCGATCTTGTCGGGATGAGTCTTGGCGTGGATCGACGGATGGGTCACACGAAAATCCTTGGGCGTTTCCTGATGAGTTAGGCGGCGGATTTTTCCGCTCGTGTTCTTTTCCTTCTCCCCTTGTGGAAGAGGGTGCCTGAGCGAAGCGAAGGCGGGTGAGGGGTTTTGTTCTCGTGAAACTGAACCCCTCACCCGGCTCAATCTCGCTGGGCTCGATTTCGCCACCCTCTCCCACAAGGGGAGAGGGAAGAAGGTTACAACCGCTCCACGATCGTCACGTTGGCCATGCCGCCGCCTTCGCACATGGTCTGCAGGCCGTAGCGCTTGTTGGTCTGCTTCAGCGCGTTGACCAGCGTCGTCATCAGCTTGGTGCCGGAACCGCCGAGCGGATGCCCGAGCGCGATGGCGCCACCGTTGACATTGAGCCGCGCCGGATCGGCGCCGGTGTATTGCAGCCACGCGGTCGGCACCGAGGCGAAGGCCTCGTTGACCTCGAACAGGTCGATGTCGTCGACCGACATGCCGGCCTTTTCCAGCGCGCGTTTGGTCGCCGGCAGCGGCGCTTCCAGCATGATGACGGGATCGCCGCCCATCATGGTCATGTGGTGGATGCGCGCCATCGGCTTCACGCCGAGCGCCTTGAGGCCCTTTTCATTCACGACCATGACGCCGGACGCGCCGTCGCAGATCTGGCTGGCGCTGGCGGCGGTGAGCTTGCCGCCGTTCTCGTTGATCAGCTTGACGCCCTTGATGCCGTCGAGCGTGGCATCGAAGCGGATGCCTTCGTCGATGTGATGGGTGTCGGTCGAGCCGTCGGCGCGAGTGATTGTCAGCGGGACGATCTCGTCCTTGAATTTGCCCACCTGCGTCGCCGCAATGGCCTTCTGGTGACTGTTGTAGGAATATTCGTCGAGCGCGTCCTTCGACAGGCCGTATTTTTGCGCCATCATCTCCGCGCCGGTGAATTGGCTGAACTGGATGTTCGGATAGCGCTGCTCCATGCTCGGACTCTTGTAGGTGCCGAGTCCGGCCTTGGCGGCGAGAATGCTCGGTGTGCCCATCGGCACCCGCGTCATGCTTTCAACGCCGGCGGCGATCACGCAATCCATCGTGCCCGACATCACCGCCTGTGCCGCGAAGTGCAGCGCCTGCTGCGAGGATCCGCACTGGCGGTCGATCGAGGTGGCGGGAACGCTTTCCGGTAGCTTCGAGGCCAGCACCGCGTTGCGCGCGATGTTGACACCCTGCTCGCCGGCCTGGCCGACGCAGCCCATGATGACGTCTTCGACCTGCGCGGGATCGACACCGCTGCGCTCGACCAGCGAGTCCAGCACCGATGCCGCGAGATCGGCCGGATGCCAGCCCGCGAGGCGACCTCCCTTGCGGCCGCCTGCGGTACGTGCGGTGGCGACGATATAGGCTTCGGCCATGGTCGATCTCCCTGTCTGGTGCGGATTGTTCTGCAATGATGGGGCGGGATTTAAGGGCCGGTCTAGGATTTAGTCAATCAATCAATTAACTCTTGAGTGCCGTGAGATCATGGGCTTATCTGGCTGCATGGCTCCGCATCTGAATACCACCGCAGCGACTCGCGCACCGTCGAAAAACTCGACGGCGGAGAAGCTTCTGGTGGCGGCCGGGGAGCTGATGATCGCGCGCAATTCCCCCGACGTCTCCTTGAGCGAGATCGCGCAGCAGTCCGGCGTCAACGCCGCGCTGGTGAAATATCACTTCGGCAACAAGGACGGCCTGTTGCTGGCGCTGCTCGCGCGCGACGCCGCCACCGAGATGACCCATCTCGACTACCTGATGGCGCAGCCGATCACGCCGACCGCAAAACTGAAGCTGCATATCGCGGGCATCATCAAGGCCTATCACCGCTCGCCCTACATGAACCGGTTGATCCATTATCTCTTGCACGAGAGCAGCGACGAGGCCGCCGACGAGGTTTCGAAATTCTTCATCAGGCCGCTGCTCGACTTCCATCGCCGCCTGCTGGCGGAAGGCGTCGCCGCCGGCGAATTCCGCGCGATCGATCCGGTGCTGTTCTACACCAGCCTGATCGGTGCCTGCGATCACCTGTTCTCCGGCCGCAATGCCATGGCGCGCGCCATCGGCGTCGGCCCCGTCACCGACGAGGTGTGCCGCGACTACGTCGCGCATGTCGAGGCGATGACGCTCGGGGGAATGCTGAAGGGATCGCTTGGAAAAAAGATCTCGTGAAACAAACAAGAATCTCGGGAAACGCCTGACAGAAAACTTCGGGGAAACGCCCAAGGACAACAACAACGAACTGAAATAACAAAATTCGCTTCGCAACCGTTCAGGAAACGCCCAAGGAGATATCATGCAGTTGAAAGATGTTGCCGTATTCATCACCGGTGGCGGCTCGGGTCTTGGCGCCGCGACCGCGCGCGCCATGGCCGCGAAGGGTGCGAAGGTAGCGGTGTTCGACCAGCACAAGGAGAACGCCGAGAAAGTCGCCGCCGAGGTGAGGGGCGTCGCCACCGTCGGCGACGTCACCGACGAGGAGCAGGTCAAGGCTGCCATCGCCAAGGCGGAAGCCGCGCACGGCGTGGCGCGCGTGCTGATGAACTGCGCCGGTATCGGCGGCTCGCAGCGAATCATCGGCAAGGACGGCACCTATCCGCTGGCGAAGTTCGCGCGCATCATCAATGTTAATCTGATCGGCACCTTCAACGTACTGCGATTGTTCTCGGAGCGGCTGGTGCCGGCGCCGACGGTCGGCGAGGAGCGCGGCGTCATCATCAACACCGCCTCGGTCGCGGCCTACGAAGGCCAGATCGGCCAGATCGCTTACTCCGCGTCCAAGGGTGGTGTGGTCGGTCTCACCATTCCGGCGGCGCGCGATCTCGCCCAGCACAAGATCCGGGTCAATACGATTGCGCCGGGCCTGTTCCTGACGCCGCTGCTGATGGGATTGAACGAGGAAGCCCGCAAGAGCTTGGGCGCGCAAGTGCCGCATCCGGCGCGGCTCGGCGATGCCGGCGAATACGGCGCGCTCGCGGTGCATATCGTCGAGAACCCGATGCTGAACGGCGAGACCATCCGCCTCGACGGCGCGATCCGCATGGCGCCGCGGTAGTTTGCGTGGAGTTGGGCGCGAGGACGTCATCCTGAGGTGCGAGCGGCGCAAGCCGCGAGCCTCGAAGGATGCGCCGTCGCCCTTCGAGGCTCGGCGTAAGAACGTCTCGCGCCTCAGGGTGACGGCTTCCTCATCGGTCCTGAGTCGTTCGCTTGTAATGGAGACTGCGTTTTGACACAGCCGCTTCTGATCGAGCATCGTGACGGCACCGATTGGGTCACGCTCAATCGATCCGAGAGCCTGAACGCGCTCGATCCCACGCTGATCGATGCGCTGAACAGCTATTTCAGCGGGCTCTATCGCAACCGCGACACCCGTGTCGTGGTGTTGAAAGGCGCCGGCGCGAACTTCTGTGCCGGGCTCGATCTCAAGCACGCGATGCAACGCCGGGGCGGGCAGCAGGAGCCGCCGGGCGTCACGGAGTCGCTGGATTCGCAGCGGCGCATTGCCGACATCGTCATCGCAATGCGGCGTTGCCCGCAGCCGATCGTCGCGCTGGTGCAGGGCGCGGCGGCCGGCGGCGGTTTCGCGCTGGCGCTCGCCGCCGACATCCGCATCGCCACGAAAACCGCGCGCATGAACTGCGCCTTCATCAAGCTCGGTCTTGGCGGCTGCGACATCGGCACCAGCTATTTCCTGACACGCCTCGTCGGCGTGTCCGTGGCTTCCGAACTCATTCTTACGGGCCGCTTCATCGGCTCCGAGCGCGCGCTTGCGGTCGGGCTGGTGTCCGAACTCGTTGACGATGGCGGTCTCGACGCCGCGGCGGAATCTTATGTCGATGCGATGATGACGGCCTCACCGGTGGGTTTGAGGCTGTCGAAGGAATGCCTCAACATGGCCGTCGACGCCGGTTCGATTGAATCCGTGATCGCCATGGAAGACCGCAATCAGGTGTTGTGCAGCCGGTCCGAGGATTTCAACGAGGGCATTCGCGCCTTTCTGGAAAAGCGAAAGCCTGTTTATATCAGACGCTGAAACAGGGTCCGAAAGAGACCTGAATGTGCGCGGGAGAAACGAGATGAGCGGCAATGCGGCCGAGGTGCTGGCCAAACCGGCCTTCCGCAAGATCGACTGGCTGACGCGCGACATCGCCGTCGAGCGCCGGCCCGATGGCGTCATCGTGATGAAGTCGCGTATTCCGCTCAACCCCTACGAGCCGCACATTCCGGCTCCATTGGCGCGATGGGCGAAGGAACGGCCCGATGTCACCTGGCTCGCGCAGCGCGCCGGCGCGGACCGGCAATGGCGCAAGGTCAGTTACGCCGAGGCCAAGCGCACGGTAGACGCGCTGACCCAGGGCATTCTGAATCTGAAATTGCCGGAAGGGCGCCCGCTCGCGATCCTGTCCGGAAATTCCATCGAGCACGCGCTGGTGACGCTGGCGGCGATGCAGGCGCGCGTGCCCGTCGCGCCGGTGTCGCCGGCCTATTCGCTGATGAGTCAGGATCACGCCAAGCTGAAATACCTGTTCAATCTCGTGAAGCCGGCGCTGGTGGTCGTGCAGGACGGTCCGACCTTTGCGAAGGCGCTCGGAGCGCTCGACCTCGATGGCATCCCGGTGGTGCATGTCGCGCGCGCTCCCGAAGGAATCAAAAGCATCGCCTATGCCGATCTCGCCGCGACGCCGGTGACATCGGAGGTCGCGCAGTCGATCGCCAGGATCACGCCCGACACGGTCGGCAAGCTGCTGTTCACGTCGGGCTCGACCGGCATGCCGAAGGCCGTCATCAACACCCAGCGCATGATGTGCGCCAACGCCGCGATGATGATGCAGACTCGGCCGCGCAAGGCCGACGGCCCGCTGCCGACCTATCTCGACTGGATGCCATGGAATCACACCATGGGTGGCAACGCGCTGTTCAATCCGCTGCTGATTGAGGGCGGCACGCTCTACATCGATGACGGCCGTCCCGTGCCGGGCCAGTTCGAGGAGACGCTCAAGAATCTGCGCGAGATTTCGCCGACCTACTACGCCAACGCGCCGGTGGGCTATGCCGTGCTCGCGGCGGCGATGGAGAAGGACGATGCGCTGTGCCGGAGCTTTTTCAAAAATCTTTCGCTGATGGCCTACGGCGGCGCGCGGCTCCCCGACGATCTCTATGACCGCATGCAGGCGCTGGCGGTGCGCGCCACCGGCGAGCGCATCGTGTTCTACACCGGCTGGGGTTCGACCGAGACCGCGCCGACCTCGACCGGCACCTATTGGGACACCGAGCGCGTCGGCCTGATCGGTCTTCCGTTTCCCGGTGTCGAACTGAAGCTCGTTCCGGCAGGACCGAAATATGAAATCCGCGTGCGCGGCATCAACGTCACGCCCGGCTATCACAGCCAGCCCGACCTCACCAAGGCGGCATTCGACGAGGATGGTTTCTACAAGATCGGCGATGCCGCGACCTTCGTCGACGACAACGATCCGGTGCAGGGCCTGATCTTCGCGGGCCGCGTGGTCGAGGACTTCAAGCTGATGACGGGCACGTTCGTGCAGGTCGGGCCGCTGCGCACCGATGCCATCGCGGCGGCCTCGCCTGTGGTGCACGATGCGCTGGTCGCCGGTCAGGATCGTCCCTTCGTCGGGCTGCTGGCGTGGCCCAATTTGCATGCCTGCCGCCAGCTCATGAACGACACTGACGCAACGTATGAGGAGGCGGTCAAGCATCCCGCCGTGCTCGCGAGCCTGCGCAAAGGTCTCGAGGCGCACAACGCCGCCTGCAATGGCGCCAGCAGCACGCGCATCGCGCGCGCCATGCTGATGGCCGAGCCGCCCTCGATCGACGGCAATGAACTCACCGACAAGGGCTACATCAACCAGCGCGCCGGGCTCGACCGCCGCGCCGCCCTGGTGGAGCGGCTGTATGCCGATCCGCCGGGCGAGGATGTGCTGGTGCTGGGATGAAGATGATTGTTTTTGGTCCCAGCGTCGTCATCCTGAGGTGCTCGCCGTCTTCGGCGAGCCTCGAAGGATGCGCCACACCGTCGCCCTTCGAGGCGCTCGCAAGCGCTCGCGCACCTCAGGGTGACGGCAACTCCACCTCCGAAATTTACATTCCATGATGCAGCAGGATGATCGCCCATGAACTTCGATTTTTCCGACGATCAAAAACAACTCCGCGACGAAGCGCGAAAATTTCTCACCGAGAAATGCCCGCCCAAGGCGGTCCGCGCGGTGCTCGACGGCAAGGCGGACTACGACCGCGATCTCTGGAAGGGCCTCGCGGAGATGGGTTTTCTCGGCGTCGCGATTCCGGAAGAATTCGGCGGCGCGGGCGCTGGCCATCTCGAACTGTGCGTGCTGGCCGAGGAAATGGGCCGCGCGCTGGCGCCGGTGCCGTTCTCGTCGACAGTCTATCTCGCCGCCGAAACGCTGATGATCGCCGGTAGCGAGGCGCAGAAGCAGAAGTGGCTGCCGAAGATTGCGAGCGGCGAAGCCATCGGCACGCTGGCGCTGTTCGAGGGGCCAGGTAATCCATCGCACAAGGCGATCAAGCTGACGGCTGCAAACAACATGCTCAACGGCGTCAAGAAGCCGGTCGCTGATGGCGCGATCGCGGATTTCGCGATTGTCGCCGCGCGCACCGGATCGAGCGGCCGCGAGAGCGATATTGCGCTGTATCTCGCCGATCGGAAGGCTGGCGGTGTCGAAGCCAAGGTGCTCACCGGCATCGATCCGACGCGGCAGCAGGCCGAACTGACCTTCAAGAACTGCAAGGCCGAGCCGCTCGGCGACGGTAGGGACGGCTGGGGCATCCTGACGCGCGTGCTGGATCGCGCCGCGGTGCTGACGGCATTCGAGCAGGTCGGCGGTTCCGACCGCGCGCTGGAGATGGGCCGCGACTATGCGCTAGATCGCATCGCCTTCGGTCGCCCGATCGGCTCGTTCCAGGCGGTCAAGCACATGCTGGCGGACATGTATGTGTCGGCGACGCTGGCGCGCTCCAATTGCTATTACGGCGCGTGGGCGCTCTCGACCGATGCCGGCGAACTGGGCGAAGCAGCGGCGGCCGCACGCGTTAGCGCCACCCAGGCGTTCCAGCACTGCGCCAAGAACAACATCCAGGTACACGGCGGCATGGGTTTTACCTGGGAGTTCGACTGCCACATGTACTACCGCCGCGCCAATGCGTTGGCGCTCGGCATCGGCAGTCTGTCGTATTGGGAAGACCAGCTGATCGACCGCATGCGCAAGAAGAACGCGGCGTAAAACCGAAGGCACTCATCATGAACTTCGATGACACACCGCAGGAAGCCGCGTTTCGCGCCGAAGCCAAGGCATGGATCGCCGCGAATGCGCCGAAGCAGTACGAAGACGAACTGAAGAAGTCGTCGCTCGGCCGCACCCAACTCAAGGACGCCAACATTCTCGAGGTCGCAAAAGCCTGGCAGAAGAAAAAGGCCGATGCGGGCTGGGCCTGCTTGCACTGGCCCAAGGAATATGGCGGGCGCGGATCGTCGCCGATCGAGCGGGTGATCTGGCAGCAGGAGGAGGGGGCTTTCGGCAAGCTCTCGCACGTATTCATCATCGGTCACGGCATGTGCGGGCCGACCATGATGGCGTTTGCGAACGAGGAGCATAAGCGCAGCTATCTGCCGCCGCTGGCTTCGGGGGAAAAGATCTGGTGCCAGTTGTTCTCCGAACCCGCCGGCGGCTCCGATGTCGCAGGGCTGCGCACCCGTGCCGAGAAGAAGGGCGACAACTGGGTCATCAACGGTCAGAAGATATGGACCTCGGGCGCGCACTATTCGGACTATGGCATCCTGCTGACGCGCACCGACCCGACCGTGCCGAAGCACAAGGGCCTCACCATGTTCTTCCTGGACATGAAATCGCCGGGTGTCGAGGTGCGGCCGATCAAGCAGGCCAGCGGACAGTCGGATTTCAACGAGGTCTATTTCACCGATGTGGTGATCCCGGACCACCAGCGTCTCGGCGCGGTCAACGACGGCTGGAACGTATCGCTAACCACGCTGATGAACGAGCGCATGTCGATCGGCGCCGGGGTCGCCACCGGCTTCCCGGAATTGTTCGATTATTGCAGCAGCCTGATGCTGGACAGCGGCCCCGCGATCGAGGATCGCGGCGTCCGCTCTCGGCTTGCGAACTACGCGGTGAAGGCGAGCGGCCTGCGCTACACGAGTTTCCGCGCCATCTCGGCGTTGTCGCGCGGCGAACGACCGGGGCCGGAAAATTCCATCGGCAAGCTGGTGGCGGGCTCCATGATCCAGGAGGTCGCGATGTATGCGCTGGATTTGCAGGGCGCGGCCGGCGTGCTGAGCGGTCCGGAGGATGCGGAAGTCGCCGGCAAATTCCAGGCCATGCTGATGCGGTCGCCCGGCACTCGCGTCGAAGGCGGCACCGACGAGATCATGCGCAACATCATCGCGGAACGCGTGCTGGGGCTGCCCGGCGACATCCGCGTCGACAAGGACGTGCCGTTCAACAAGATCCCGACAAAGGGAAGGTAGAGGTCCGCCATGAATTTCGACGACACCCCGCAGGAAGCAGCATTCCGCGAGACCGCACGCAAATGGATCGACGCCAATGCGCCGAAGGAGTTCCACGGCGAGCTCTCGAAATCCTCGCTCGGCCGCATCCGCCTTGCCAAGCACGACATGGTCGAGGTCGGCAAGGCCTGGCAGAAGAAGAAGGCGGAGGGCGGATGGGCCTGCCT
>JBQCIZ010000684.1:0-9257 GCA_051953235.1 Nitrobacter sp.
CGGCCGCCGCATGGGCACGCATCAGCTCTATGCGCTGACCTGCCCGCTGCTGACGACGTCGTCGGGCGCCAAGATGGGCAAGACCGCGGCAGGCGCGGTGTGGCTCAACGCCGGCATGCTGCCGGTCTACGACTACTGGCAGTTCTGGCGCAACACGGAGGACGGCGACGTCACGCGCTTCCTCAAGCTGTTTACGCTCCTGCCGCTGAGCGAGATCGAAAAGCTCGCCGCGTTGCAGGGCGCCGAGATCAACGAGGCCAAGAAGGTGCTGGCGACCGAGGCGACCGCGCTGCTGCACGGACGCGCCGAGGCCGAGAAGGCGGCCGACACCGCGCGGACGACGTTCGAGCAAGGCGCCATCGCCGAGAGTCTTCCGACGCTGGACATTCCGCAGAGCGAACTTTCCGGCGGTGCCGGCGTGCTCGCGCTGTTCGTCAAGGCAGGCCTCGTCGCCTCGAACGGCGAAGCGCGCCGTCAGATCAAGGGCGGCGGCCTGCGCGTCAACGATGTCGCCATCACCGACGAAAAAATGATGCTGACGCCAGCCAATCTCACACCGGAAGGCGTGATCAAGCTTTCGCTCGGCAAGAAGCGTCACGTGCTGCTGCGGCCTGCATAGCCGTATTCCCAAATGGCGGCTGCTCATGACCGCCAAATTGGGCTCCATGATCCGGCACAGCATCTTGCCGGATCGATCGCCCGATGGACCAACGAAGCGCACAGCGCACCGCACTCGCCATTCTCGGCGTCTGCTTCGTGCTGTCCGTCCTTGGCCGCGGTCTCGGTGAAACCTTCACGGTGTTCCTGCTGCCGATCTCGCAGTCGTTCGGCTGGGATCGCGCCGATGTGGTGTCGATCTATTCGCTCACCTCGCTGTGTGGCGGCCTCGCCGCGCCGCTGATTGGCCGGTTGTTCGACCGCTCGGGCCCGCGCCTCGTCTACACACTCGGCATGCTGCTGCTCGGCGGCGCATTTCTCGCCACCTCCTACGCGCAGCACCTGTGGCAGTTCCGGCTGACGATCGGCTTGTGCGTCGGTTTCGGCATTGCCTGTATCGGTATCGTCCCGAACTCGATCCTGCTCGGCCGCTGGTTCACCAAGCGGCTGCCGACGGCCATGTCGGTCGTCTATTCGGCGACCGGCGCCGGCGTGCTCCTGTTGCTGCCGGCTGCGCAAATCCTGATCGACCGGTTCGGCTGGCGCGGCGCCTACGAGTGGTTCGGCTTCGCCATGCTGGCCCTCGTGTTGCCGCTGCTGGTTCTGCCCTGGACGCTGTTCGCCGGTGGCTCCGGCCACATGGAGAAAGTTGCGGCGACCGATCTCGCGGACGAAGGCTGGACCTTGCTCAGCGCCATGCGGCATCACGCGTTCTGGGCGCTGTTTGCGACCTTCTTCTTCACGGCGATCGGGATGTATGCGATTTCGCCCGAGATCGTCGCCTATCTGATCGATGTCGGATTCCCGCCTTTGCAGGCGGCGACCGCGTGGGGTTTCAGCGGCGTCGTCTTGCTGTTCGGCATGCTCGGCGTGAGCTGGCTCGACGGTGTGATCGGCCGCAGGCCCTCGGTGCTGTTCAGCTATGCGCTGTCGATCGCCGGCATCATCATGCTGTGGCTGCTGCGATGGTATCCGAACTACGCGCTATTGACCGGGTTCGTCATCTGCTTCGGCAGCATGGTCGGCTCGCGCGGGCCGCTGATCACCTCAACCGCGATGAAAATCTTCCGCGGCAAGCGTGTCGGCACGATCTACGGCACCATCACCATCGGCAGCGGCCTTGGGTCGGCGCTCGGTTCCTGGTGCGGTGGTCTTATTCACGACTGGAGCCACAGCTACGATCCGCTGCTCGCGTTCGCGCTGGTCGCCGTGGTGCTCGGTGCGATCCCGTTCCTGTTCGTGCCAGCGCTCAGGCAATAACCTGAAACTCAATTACCGGTTGACGACGGGTACTCGACCGGGTTCGCCGGCTTGCCGGTCTGGAATTCGAAAATCTTGCGCAGCACGCCGGGGGCCATCGCTGAAATCGGATTGACGCGCAGTTGCGGCTGACCCGGGCTGCCGACGACTTCGTAGGTCACGCCGATCAATCCCTCATTGCTGCCGCCGCCGAGGAACAGGCCGACAATCGGGATCTGTCCGAAAATATTGTTGAGGCCGTACATCGGCACGAATGTTCCGCTCATGCGCACCTGATTGCCGGGAAAGTCGATATGCCCTTCGATGGTTGCGCCGATCATCGGCCCCTTGACGACGCCGTCGCGAACGGTGAGCTGTCCGTTCTGCCGCGTGAACTCGGCGCGCAGACGCGAGAACGAGATGCCGTTCTGTACATTCTGCGGGCCGCCAGCAGCGGCGCGATCCAGTGCCGTCTCACCCTTGATGGTGAAATCGCGGACATTGATCAGCCCCTGTTTGGGCCGCTGGTCCGTTGAAGGCGGGTCCATCGCCAGCGCGAGCTGGCCGCCGAACATTTTTCCATAGGTATCGGTGAAGCGGAAGAATGCGCCAGCGTCATTCGTTTCGATCAGGACGACGTCCCGCCCGCCCGGACGCGCGCGTAATTCGCCGGTCACCGGCGTGTCGCGTCCGATCTTCCCGCTCATGGTGAAACTGCGGATCGAACCGTTGCGCCGGGACATCTTCACGTCCGCGCTGCGCACGGCCTCACCGTAAAAGCCCGCCACGGCCCCAAGCTTCATGTCGACGTCGACGTCGATGCTCTTGGTCTTACCCTTGGTTTCCGTCTGCTTGCCCGAGATCGCCGACTTGATGAAGTTGCGGCCGTCAAAAACATCGCCGCGCATCACGATCTTCAGCACGCCGTCCGCATTGCGCTCGGCTCGCAGCGAAGCCTTGTCGCCCTCCGAGGGCGCATAGGTCGGGAAACTGGCATTCAGCAACTCGCCGTTCTGATCGATCTCCAGCGATCCCTTGATCGTCACGCCGCCACCATCGATGACGATATCTTCGAGGCGGGTCGATTGCGGCTTCTGCACCACGTTGAACGTCGCATGGCCGGATTTGCCCGGCAGCTTGACCCATCCAGGCAGAAGATTGTCGAGCTTCAGCGATGTGAGATCGGCGTCGATACCGATCTTGCTGTCCTTGTCACCGATCTTGCCGGCAACCTTGACCGGAATGACACCCGTGGCTCCCGAACCGAGATCCATCCCAAGTTTGGCGCGGCTCGCATCATCCAGCGTGGCTTGCAATTTGATGTCCGCGTCGCCGTCCGTCAGCTTGCGATAGTCCAGGGAGGCCGGCTGCCCGTTGATCTTGACGTCGCCCTTGACCTGATAGCCCTGGTTGTTGGCGACGACCTTCAGTGTCGCTGCTTCGAGCTTCTGGTTCATGACCAGTTTGTCGGCTGAAAATCCCGCAAGATCGGCGGTGACCGAATAGGTCGTATCCTTCTTGGTGAGTTCGCGCTGAATCGGCAGGCCGAGCATTACCTGCGCCGAGACGGTTCCCTTGCTGGAATTGGGATCGATCAGATTGCCGGCAAAGTCGCTGAGACGGTCGGACGACAGGATTTCGGCGGCCGCGGGCACCGGACCATCGATCCTGAACTTCACCCGCGCCGGCGCTGGCTTCGGCGCCATATCCGGCACCTCGAAGACGATGTCCGAGAGATTGAGCTTGCGGCCCGCCGGTGTATCGACGCTGGCCTGCCCGATCGTCACGGTCGCCGTTCTGCCGGTAACGCGCGCGCGAAGGTCCGCGTCGCGGATTGACGGCATTTCATCGACGGGATGCAGCGTGACGTTACTGGCCAGGATATCGACGGAAAGACCGTCGTCGGGGATCGGCGGTCCGCGCCGCGACAGATTGTGAATCGGCGAATTGACGCCGATCTCGATGCGCTGGACGGAGCCCCGCTCGATCCGCTCGGTGACCCATTCGCGAACCTCCGGCACGATCAGGATCGGCCACATGCTCTTCAGCGCAGCAGCCGACATCGGTGTTCCCGCAAAGCCCAGTTTCAGACGCGGTTCGCCGGAATAGTCGATGCTGCCGGTTCCGGCGACACCGATTTCGCCGTTGCTGATGTCGGCCTGCGTCAGCACGATCTGCTTGTGCTCGGTATCGAAGCGCACGCCGATCGCAATGCGGTTGAAGATCAAGGGTTTTTCGCCATCGGAGCCGGCGAGAACAATGGTGCCGCCGCTCAATCCCATCTGCCAGTCCGGGATACGGCCGTTCGGCGGCTCGAGATGGGCAAGAAGCGTGATCCGGTTCTGGCCCGACACGATCTTGAACGGCGCGACCAGAACGCGCCGCCCCGCATCCCACTCGACGCTCATCTCGATCTGATCGATCGACATGGGATAGTCGGGCGTATCGCTATCGATGATCGTGCCCTTGCCCGCAAACAGATTGCCGCGGAAATAGGTCGGAAGGCCGTCGCGACCGATCTCACCCTTGAGTTCGCCGCTGAGCGGCATGTCGGCGCTGTAAGTCAGATCCTTGACGCGGAGTGCGAGCAGGATGTTCTTTGCGGGTATCTTGTTGGCGCGCAGATCGACGGAGCGAACGCCGTCAGCGGGCGGCCCGACCAGAACCCGAAGCGACCATGCATCGTCGCCGTCTTCGCCGACGCTGAATGCGACGCCGCCGCTGTGCGGGCGGCGAAGGCTCAGGCTGATATTGTCAAAACTCCACCGATTGCCGCGCTGCTGGTCGTCGACGACCAGCCTGCCGTTCTTCAGACCGATCTCGTTGAGGTTCTGTCCGTCGAGCCCGGTCAGGCTGAGACTGTCGAGCCAGTCCAGTCCCGCCAGCACGCCGCTGATGTTACCGCGGCTGTTCGGATTGGCGGGCGCAGCCGCGGTCTGAGGCGGACGCGCCTGCGGTCCGGCCTGCGCGGGCTGCGAGTTGCTCGCGAACGGCGGCGGTGGAACCGTGCGCGGCGGCGACGCGACGCCAGTGGCGAGCGGCTTGGCATTATCGCCAGCCGAAACGGTGACCTGGCCGTCCGGTGTAATCCGCACCGACAGTTCGGCATCGACCAGATTGAGGCTTTCGGCGCGCAGCCGTCCCGTCAGCAGCGCCATGCCGGACAATTTCACTTCGGCTTTCGGCGCACTTGCGATGACCGCATGATCGCGGTCGCGGACGACCACGTCGCGGATGCGGACCGCGATACGGATGCGGCCGGCGCGCTCGATCTGCGTGCCGCCAATCTCCACCGTGTTGTCGTGACCGATGTTTTCCTCGATCGCGGCGGCCAGCCAGGGCGTCACCATATCGAGGTTGACGGGACCGGCGCCGAGGCGCCACCACAACGCGCCAAATCCTCCCGCAAATATCACCATTAAAACGACGAGGATAATGGCGAGACGCTTGATCCAGCGTTCGCCCGCCAGCCAGGCTCTGAACCGTCCGAAGCGGTCACCAAATCTGTGAAATCGCGAATCCGACCGTGACAGCAGCCGGCGGGCACGACGGCTGGCCATCTCGTCGTGCGCCGGATCCCAGTCGTGGCTGTCCCATTGGGAGACCGAATCGTCGTCGCTGGGATGGGAAATTGGGGTCGGCGTCTTCCTTGCCATCGTCTCTCGATGCCGGCTTGGGCCGGACCAGTCACCGCCATCGGGTCGCGCGTCGATTCGAGACGAACGCTCCTGTGGCGGCATTGCTGCCAATCCCCGATCTAACGTGTTACGCGTCATCCGGCCCCTGGTGCCTGTCGAGCAGAAAACGGGACGGATCGTTCGTCGAATCCCTTGTAAACCATACCCCGCGGTCGCCAGAAATGCATGACGGCGACGGCATGGCCGAACCGCTGCGATACCGTCGGCGCACGATCGGATACTGACCGGCTGAAAGCGACGAAAGGAAGGCGTATGTCCAAGAAAATGCGCAAGAAATCCTCCAAGCCAGCCACCGGAAAGACCTCGCGCGCAACATCGGCGGATGGCGCGAAGCCACCTCGGAAAACGAGCCGGTCATCCGCGCCAGCCGAGGGCAAAAAGCCAAAAACCCGTGCGCCGGCATCACGGGCCGGATCGTCTCACGGAGAAGCGCAGAAGCCGTTAAAGACCCCGCCGCCAGGTCCGGCCGAGGGCTCCCGGGCACCGTCCTTCCGCCTGCCCCGCGATGGCGGCACGCAGGTGTCGCTATCCGACTTTGCCGGACAGAAGCTCGTGATCTTCTTTTACCCACGCGCCGACACGCCCGGCTGCACCCGGGAGGCCATCGACTTCACCCGGCTCGCGAAGGCGTTCGCGACCTGCGGAACGGCAGTCCTCGGGGTGTCCGCCGACACCGTCAAGGCGCAGGAGTCCTTTCGCACCAAGCACAAGCTATCCGTCCCTCTCATCTCGGATGAGACGCACAGCATGCTGGAGGCTTACGGAGCATGGGGCGAAAAATCCATGTATGGCAGGACCTTCCTCGGCATTCTTCGCACGACCGTGCTGGTCGATGCGAAAGGACGGATCGCCCGGATCTGGCGCAGGGTCAAAGTTGACGGCCACGCCGACGAGGTGCTGGCGGCCGCACAGAGCCTGTAGGAACGCACCGCCTGTTTCCCGAAAATTAACCATGAACGGTTCAAATCAGCATCGAAGTTGAGCCGACTGGAACCTGTTTCAGACCGGCGCGGGAGTGCCGATGTCGTACCGTTCCAGTCAGTATGTCGAGTATCCGCAGCACCACGCGCACGACCACGGACGATCTCCTACGCGCCGGCCGGTTTCGGCCCCACCAACGCCTCGCGCCAAAGAATCGCAGCGCGGTTACACGATCGCCCATGCCGGCAGGCAGGTCCGTTTCGGGCCTGTGGTGTTCTGGATCGCGGTCGGAACTGTCTCGCTGCTCGGGATATGGTCCGCGGCGACCGCGACCTATTTCGCCTTTCGCGACGACGTGCTGACGCGGCTGATCGCGCGCCAGGCCGACATGCAATACGCCTACGAAGACCGTATCTCCGAATTGCGCGCGCGCGTCGATCGGACCACCAGCCGACAGTTGCTCGATCAGGAACAGTTCGACAAGAAGCTCGGCGATATCATGCGCCGGCAGGCCCTGCTCGAATCGCGTGCCGCGGCCCTGAGCGCGCTGCCGGATGCCGCAACAACCGGTTCGATCAAGACATCACCACGGCGCGGCGGCGCGAGCGACACTCCAAATTCTGCAAAACCCTCTCCGATCAATGACACCGCCATCTTCGTGGCACCGCCCGACCGCGAAGCCCGGCTGGAATCGCGTACGCCCGCCGTTGCTCCGCAGCCGGTCCGGTTTGCGAAGGCAACCGGCGTCGGCGATGAACTGACTCAGCTCGAAACCTCGCTCAACCGGATCGAAAGCCGCCAGTTGGCCGAATTGAACTCGGTCGAGGATCACATGGAAACCCGCATGCGCCGTCTGCGCGGGGTGTTCTCCGATCTCGGGCTCAACGTGGCGAAGATGGAAGCCGCCACGCCGCACGTAGCCATGGGCGGCCCCTACATTCCGGTCAAGCTGCGCGCCGATTCCGGTCCGTTCGAGCGCCAACTCTATCGCGTCAACCTGACCCGCGCGCAGATCGAGCGCCTCAATCAGACGCTCGCACTCGTTCCCTATCGCAAGCCGGTCGTGGGTGAAGTCGAATTCACCTCGGGCTTCGGCGTTCGCGTCGATCCTTTCGTGGGCCGTCCGGCGATGCATACAGGTCTCGATTTCCGCGCCTCCATGGGCGATCCGGTCCGCGCGACCGCGAACGGAAAAGTCGTTTCCGCGGGCTGGGCGGGTGGTTACGGGCGAATGGTCGAGATCGATCACGGCAACGGCCTGTCGACGCGCTACGGGCATCTGTCAGCGATCAATGTGAAGGTCGGCCAATCCATCAAGATCGGACAGGTGGTCGGCGAAGTCGGATCGACCGGGCGCTCGACTGGCCCCCACCTGCACTATGAAACACGGATCGACGGTGAAGCCGTCGACCCGCAAAAGTTTCTGCGCGCCGGAGTTCGTCTCAACGCCGGTTGATCCGCGAGGTCAGTGGCCGACTTCACCGGTAATCACGTCGCCGAACAGCCGCCATGCCTCGCCGTCGAACTTCATCAGTTGCATCTGCTCGATCGGAAAGAAGTCCGTCGGCGACGTGTTGACCTTGATCCCCGGCAGCATCATGTCGGTCGAAAAGTCCTTCAGGTTGGCCGCCTGCTTCATGACGTTGGCGCGCGTCAGATCGTCCCCGCACTGCTTCAGCACCTGCACCATCGCCTGCGCCTGGACGTAGCCGTATACGTTGTTGGCGTTCGCCTTGTCGCCATCCGGATAATACTTGTCCATGAATTCGCGCCACACCTTGACGCCTGCATCGTCCTTCCAGGCCGGATCGGTTGGATCCTTCAGATAGGCCGTCGAGATGATGTCCTTCGCATATTGAAGGCCGGCAGGCTTCAGGACGGCCGCAACCGACGTTGCGGTGTTGGCGAGAAAGAACTTCGGTTTCCAGCCGAGTTCGCCGACCTTGCGGATTGCCTGCGCCGATCCCTTCGGCGCCGCCCACGAGAAGAAGATGTCGGCGCCGGAATCGTGCAACGCGACGATCTGGGAATCGATCGTCGGATCGGAAACCTCATAGGACTTGTCGGCGATGATCATGTTCGCCTTGTCGCCGAGACCGTCGCGCAATCCCTTGACCTGATCCTTACCGGCGTCGTCGTTCTGCCAGAACACAGCGATCTTGCCGTTCGGGAAATGCTCGAGGATGTATTTCGCGTAGATACGGCCTTCGCTCTGGTAGTTGGGCTGGAACCCCATGGTCCAGGGAAAATGTTTTGGGTCGCCCCACTTGGTCGCGCCCGAGGCGACAAAGAGTTGCGGGACCTTCCTGGCGTTCATGTATTTCTGAATCGCCGCATTCGACGGCGTTCCGAGCGGCTGGAAGATCAGCAACACCTCGTCGCTTTCGACGAGTTTGCGCGCCTGCTCGATCGCCTTCGGCGGACTATAGGCATCGTCGTAGGAAATGAATTTGATCTTGCGGCCGTTGATGCCGCCCTCGGCGTTGATCTTGTTGAAATAGGCGGCTTCGGATTTGCCGATCACGCCGTAGGATGAGGCTGGCCCGCTGTAGGGCATGATGTTGCCGATCTTGATCTCGGTGTCGGTGGCGCCGGGGTCGTACTTCTTTTCTGCGTTTGCGGGCACCGCCATCACGACGGCCGCCACGGCAAGAATGATCGGGGTAAAACGGGTCGCAGACACCGGCATCGCTCTCTCCCTATGTTTATTGTTCCTTGCGCCAAGTGTTGCAGCACGCGCCG